>NZ_FNNO01000002.1:0-300017 GCF_900106985.1 Hydrobacter penzbergensis
TTCTTGCTGCTGTTGTTTCCAAATTTTCAAAGACCTTCCGTATACTTAAACCCCGCAGGGCTTTACGTCGTTTTTAACCGGGGTGCAAAAGTAGCTACTTCCCTCTTATCCTCCAAATCTATCTCAACTCTTTTTTTACTTTTTTCCTCCCCCAAACCTCCAAGAACCAGCCCGCTTTTTTTACAAACGGGTTGCAAAGATATACAGTTTCAACACAGTTCCAAATAAATTTGAAAAAATAAAACACACATTTTCTGAAACGATTATCAACAAAGGGTTTCAGCGCCATAGTTTTTTTAAGAGAAGTATCCATCAGGATATATCACCGCTTCCAGAAACAAGCCTTGCGGCGGCGTAGTAAAATCGGCCAGCGTGCAGTTACGCGCTTCTATGATCTGTTTGAAATCATCTATGCTGATTTGTTCTCTTCCTACTTTCAACATCGTTCCTACCAATCCGCGCACCATTCCCCTCAGAAAACGATTGGCTTTTACCCGGTAAACAAGCCCGTTATCCACAGTCTCCCATGCCGACCGCTCAATCGTGCACTGAAAAGTCTTCACCTGGGTATTCCGTTTGGAAAAAGAAGTAAAATCACGGTAATCCATCAATACCCCTGCCGCTTCATCCAACAGGGCCTTATTGAGCGGATAAGGATAGAGCCAGCCCCTGTCTTTCAGAAAAGGATCTTTATGGCGATAAATATGATAACGGTATGCGCGGGCGATGGCATCGAAGCGGCAATGGGCCTCATCGGGCATTCGACGTATACTTTTTACCGCCACATCGGGCAGCAGGATGGCATTGAGATTATACACATGCTTATCCGTCAATTCCAGCTCTGTATCTACATGAAAAAAATTCTGCAAAGCATGTACCCCTGCATCTGTCCGCGATGAGCCAGTGAGTGCAAAAGGCGCTCTGAATAAGACTTCCAGCGACCTTGTAAGTTCCGACTGTATCGTGCGATGATGATCCTGCACCTGGAAGCCGCTGTAATGCGTTCCCATATATGCCACTTCCAGGAAATACCTCGCCATGCCTGTTATTTTGAAATGTGCGGCACAAAAAGAATGACCGTATCGGCCTTATTGCCATTGGGCACTACATAAACCAGGTCTACCCCATCTGCTCCCGTTTTCTCATATATCTTCCGGATGAGCGAACCAGCCTGTGGTCTTTTTTCTGCTGCACTGGCCGTACTCACCGGCGCCCCCTGCTTTACTTCTGTAGTCACTATATTCTTAGATTCGGCAGCTTTCTGTTCCTTCCGCTTCACAACCGGTTTTTCCTCTGTCACTACCGGCTTTTCTTCTGTTGCTACCGGCTCATCAGCAGGCTTCTCTTCTGTTTTAGCCGTTGCTGCCGTGCCTTTGATGATGTTGAAGCTGACCATATCGAAAAGCATCCAACTATTGTCAACTCCTTGTTTCAACGAAAAACCACGGTCGTCTTGTCCCAGTTGAATCTTAAATGCATATTCATTCATACTCCTGGGAAAACCCAGTAAAATAGTGTAGTCGCCACTGTTCAATTGTGGCACCAGCAGATATCCGCTGGCATTGGAACTATAGTTGGCGCCGTTCAGCTTCACATAATAAGGCTGGTTGTTTTCCGACTGAATATAGATATACCGTGCATGTTGCGCTTCTGCACTACCGAAGATCAACGCCATCAGCAACGATAAGATCAAACAAAAAATAGTACGCTTACCTCCCATGAACATCTGTTGTTTTTACAAAAATACTTAAAAACCTTACTTGCCATCACTATACAGCAAAGGGTTCCGGCGCTCCGTTCGTAAAATTATACTCGTTTCAATAATCTTCCGGTTATCTTTAACATTGAAAAGCTAAAACTATTTCATGAAAAAACTCTTACTCGCCATTACCTTATTTTCAGCGGTGATGGCATCATCTCAACCATCCGGGAACACCGACGACGGATGGAAAAAGATCTACCGTGCATTTGCCACCAAGGTCAACGACCTCGTACACACCCGTCTCGACGCCCGCTTCGATTATGAGCATGCCTACCTCAACGGAAAAGTATGGCTCACTTTGAAGCCGCATTTTTATTCAACCGATTCTCTCCGGCTCGATGCCAAAGGAATGGATATCCACAAAGTAGCCCTTGTTAAAGCCAGCGGTGCACAGGTTCCGCTGAAATACGCTTACGACAGTTTCTTCCTGGATATCAAACTTGATAAGGTCTACAAAAAGAATGAGTCTTACACCGTATTCATCGATTACACCGCCAAGCCCAACGAATTCAAGACCGAAGGCAGTGCGGCCATCACCGATGCCAAGGGACTGTATTTTATCAATCCGAAAGGAGAAGAAAAAGACAAGCCTACGCAGATATGGACACAGGGTGAAACAGAAGGCACTTCTGTTTGGATACCCACGATCGACAGGCCCAACCAGAAGTCTACACAATTGTTCAACCTCACGGTTCCTGCAAAATATATTTCACTTTCCAATGGCTTAATGACCAAACAGGCTAAAAACGCCGATGGTACCCGCACCGATACCTGGGTTATGACCCAACCGCATGCGCCTTATCTTTTCTTCATTGGTGTGGGTGATTATGCTGTTGTGAAAGACAGTTACAAAGGCAAGGAAGTAAGTTATTATGTAGAGAAAGAATACGAGAAAGTAGCCCGTAAAATTTTTGGTTATACGCCCGAAATGATCCGTTTCTATTCTGAGAAACTGGGCATTGAATATCCCTGGCCTAAATACAGTCAGATCGTTGGCCGCGACTATGTAAGCGGTGCCATGGAAAATACTACCGCTACCCTGCACCAGGAAAGCGCCCAGCAGGATGCGCGGGAACTTGTTGATGGCAATGCCTGGGAAAGTGTGATCGCCCATGAACTTTTTCATCAATGGTTTGGCGACCTGGTAACTGCTGAAAGCTGGAGTAATCTTACGGTGAATGAAAGTTTTGCCGACTATAGCCAATACCTCTGGTTTGAACATAAATACGGGAAAGACGAAGCTGGTTTCGAACAATACAAAGAGATGCAGGAATACCTCAGGAGTACCGATACCGATCGTGACCTTGTTCGTTTTTATTACCGCGATAAAGAAGATATGTTCGACCGGGTGAGTTACAACAAAGGCGGCCGTATCCTGCATATGCTGCGTAATTATGTAGGTGATGATGCCTTTTTTGCATCGCTTAATAAATACCTCACCACTTACAAATATGGCAACGGCAATGCCTACAAACTGCGACTGGCATTTGAAGAAGTGACAGGTAAGGACCTGAACTGGTTTTTCAACCAATGGTATTTTGGCAATGGCCATCCTAAACTCGACATCAGTTATGCATACGATGCCGGAAAGCATATACAAAAAGTGATCATCAAACAAACGCAGTCGGGCGACAAGACATTCAAACTGCCCCTGGCCATTGACGTATATACAGGATCACAAAAGCAAAGACACCAGGTATGGGTGGAAAATAAAGTAGACAGCTTCCTGTTTACAGTAAGCGCAAAGCCTAACCTGGTGAATGTAGACGCCGACAAAATGGTACTGGCCGATAAAAAAGATAATAAAGGCCTCGAAGAGTTCATTTTCCAATACAAGCATGCCGGCAATTACCTCGACAGAAGAGAGGCTGTTGAATTTGCCAGCAAAAAAATCAAAGACCCGGCAGCTTATCAATTAGTGTATGACGCCCTCAGCGATCCTTTCTATCGCATTCGTTTGAAAGCGCTTGGCAGTTTTGGTTCCGCTACATTGGATGCGCCTACGATTGCCAGGATAGAAGCCATTGCAAAAAAAGATTCCAGCCGCATAACAAGAGCAGAAGCCATCGCAGAATTGGGTAAGCTTAAGCTCAGTCAATATAGAAGCTTCTTCCTTTCTGCCGTGAACGATTCATCGTATTCTGTATCTGGTGAAGCACTGAAAGCATTGGCCGGCATCGATTCTGCAACTGCGCTGAAAGAAGCTACCCGTCTTTCCGGCGAAAAGAACAAAGGCAAGTTGTTATTAGCGGTTACCGATGTACTGGTCTCTTATGGTGGTGAAAGCAATTTTGAAACAGTAGCAGAGAAGTTTGCTGCCATGCCTGTAGGCCAGGAGAAATTCACTTTTCTGATGCCTTTTGGGGAATTTGTCAGCAAGCTCACCAATCCCGCGCAATTCCGTCGCGGAGTAGACCTGATCGTTGCATTTAGAAATGCTATCCCTTCACAAGTACGTGAACGAACCGATCCTTATATCAATGGAATGATCCTGGGAGGTATCCTCAGCAAAAAAGAAGCTGCCGGTGCCAAGGAAATGGCTGATTATATCAAATCAAAAACAACATCCTTAAAATGAATAAAAGAAGGGGCTGCGTCAAGTTTTTGACGCAGCCCCTTCTTTTATTCATTTTTGCCCTGGGCTTAAGCCCAGGGCAAAATATTATTTAGATCTTTTCTCCAACAAGGCTCGGCTTTTTAACCTGCTCTTTCTGATCATTGTATTTTTTTGCCGCTTCTACAAAACTCACAAACAACGGAGCGGGTTTCTCTACGGTACTTTTTAATTCAGGGTGGTATTGCACACCAATAAAGAATGGGTGCTGGGGTATTTCAATGATCTCTACCAATCCTGTTTCGGGGTTATACCCACTTGCATACATACCATACGCTTCTAGCTGCTCCAGGTATTCATTGTTGAATTCATAACGATGACGGTGCCTTTCACTGATATGGGTTTCGCCATAAATACGGTATGCCAGTGATCCTTCTTTGATTACACAAGGATAAGCGCCCAATCGCATGGTGCCACCCATCATCTTGATCTTTTTCTGTTCTTCCATCATGCTGATCACTGCATTGCCGGTAGACGTATCCATTTCTGTTGAGTGTGCGTTGGTTAATCCGAGTACGTTCCTAGCAAATTCAATCACCGCCATCTGCATACCCAGACAGATACCAAAGAAAGGCAATCCTTTTTCACGGGCATATTGCACCGCCACGATCTTTCCTTCAATACCCCTCAGGCCAAAACCCGGTGCAACCAGTAATCCATCCAGTCCTTCCAGTTTTTCTGCCACATTATCTGTGGTGATGTATTCGCTGTGTACATTCACTACCTGCACTTTTACTTCGTTGATGGCGCCAGCGTGTACAAAACTTTCGAGGATAGATTTATAAGCGTCCTGCAGTTCAATGTATTTTCCGATCAGGCCAATGGTGACTTTGCTTTTAGGATATTTCAGTTTATCGAGAAAGTCCTTCCATTTTTCCAGTTCGGGTTCTTTGTAACCCTGTATATTCAGTTTTTTCAGGCAGATCAGGTCGAGTTTTTCACGCAACATGAGCAGTGGCACTTCGTAGATGGTGGGTGCGTCCATCGCTTCGATCACTGCTTCCTGTTTAACATTACAAAACAATGCGATCTTTCTTTTGATGTCGTTACCCAGGGGCTCTTCTGTACGACATACGATGATATCGGGATGCACACCTGTTTCGCTCAGCATTTTCACACTGTGCTGGGTGGGTTTAGTTTTCAATTCCTTCGCCGCTTTCAGGTATGGGATGAGGGTGAGGTGTACCACCATTACGTCTTCATCGGGTAGTTCCCATTGCAACTGGCGCACGGCCTCGATAAAGGGAAGGCTTTCGATGTCACCTACTGTACCGCCTATTTCTGTAAGGATGATGTCATATTTGCCATCCTCACCCAGTAAGAGCATCCTTCTTTTGATCTCATCGGTGATATGGGGTACCACCTGTACGGTCTTACCCAGGAAATCTCCCGCCCTTTCTTTATTGATCACTGTTTGGTAAATGCGTCCTGTAGTAACGTTGTTTGCCTGTGAAGTGTAAATACTCAGGAAACGCTCATAATGCCCCAGGTCGAGATCTGTTTCAGCACCATCTTCGGTTACATAACATTCTCCATGTTCATAAGGGTTGAGTGTACCGGGATCCACATTGATATAGGGATCAAATTTCTGGATGGTCACTTTCAACCCTCTTGCCTGCAATAACTTCGCCAGTGATGCAGCAATGATTCCTTTTCCTAAACTACTCGTTACCCCGCCGGTAACAAAAATGTGCTTGGCCATGATCTGCTTTATTTATCAATTTATCTATTACATGCAAAAAAATACCCAAATGACTCATCAACAGGGCTGCTGTTGCTGTGTCAGTGAATCCATTAAAAATTTGACCTGGGAAATGATTGTGATATAAAATATCTCAGAGGTCATACAAAGGTACGGCAAAAAATTTGATACTGAAAAATAGCGGAGGCAACTCTTTCTCGTTCCGTTGCGAATTGTTAATTTGAGGTGAACATCTTTATAAAATCCTCTATTATGAAAAAAATAGCATTCCTGGCAGTGGCCGCTTTTTGCACAGCAGCCTTTCTCGCTTACCGGTATAAAGCACCCGAGCCCAGGCTGTTGAGTGCCGATTGTTACGTTAGTTGCTTCAACGGCGATGTACGGGAACAGTTCCGCCAGGAAGCTGTTACGCCTGCTTTTGCCGCTATGCATGAGCAGCCTTTGTATTATAAATTAGAAAATGCAACCGGAGAACCGGTAAGTTTCAAGGCGGCCGATGGAACCCCGGCCATGGGATACCAGATCAAAAGCAAACACAAAACGAATAACTGGATATTGGTGATACAGGAATGGTGGGGACTGAACGACTATATCAAAAGGGAAAGCGAAACACTGGCCAGGGAGTTGGGCGATGTGAATGTGCTCGCCTTGGATTTGTATGATGGAAAAGTGGCCGCTACACCCGACAGCGCCATGAAGCTGGTGAGGGCGGTTAAAACAGAAAGGCTTGAAAGCATCATCAAAGGTGCCATCGCCTATTCAGGTGCGCAGGCAAAGATTTATGCGATTGGTTGGTGTTTCGGCGGCATGTGGAGTTTACAAACAGCTTTACTCGCCGGAAACCAGGCAGCCGGATGCGTTATGTATTATGGCCGTCCCGAAAATGACTTATCCAAATTGAAGACACTGCATTGCGATGTGATCGGGTTCTTTGGCAATAAAGACAAAAGTCCTTCTCCAGAAATGGTCACACAATTTGAACACGATATGCAAGGCCTGGGTAAAAAATTGACGGCTTACAAATACGATGCTGGTCATGGTTTTGCGAACCCCAGCAACCCATCCTTCAATAAAGAAGCAACGGAGGATGCACATAAGAAAGCTATTGCTTTTTTGAAAGCGCATTTGGATTCGTTGTGAGTTGTTCGTTGTGAGATGTTAGAATAAGAAACTCTATCAACTAACATCTCACAACGAACAACTCATCACATATCATCTACAATCTTCTTATAGCTCGTAACGATCCCTTTGATGAGGGAAGAACTGAATCCCTGGTGCTCCATTTCATTCAAACCGGCAATCGTGCATCCCTTGGGGGTGGTTACTTTATCGATCTCCTGTTCGGGGTGCGTATTTTTTTGCAGCAGCAGTTCCGCAGCACCTTTCACTGTTTGTGCTGCGATCAATGAGGCCGTTGCAGCGCTGAAACCGATCTCGATGCCGCCCTGGATATTGGCGCGGATATAACGCATAGCGTAAGCAGTGCCACAGGCACCCAGTACAGTGGCGGCATCCATTAACTTTTCTTCAATGAAGACCGATCTGCCCAACTGATCGAACAGGGCGGATACATATTGTATTTGTTCTTCGCTGGCCTGGTGCGCGCAGATACAGGTCATGCTCTGTTGTATGGCAATGGCCGTATTAGGCATGGCACGGAAAACAGCGAACCGGTCGCCCACGATTTCCTGGATGTCTTTGATCCATACGCCGGTAACCACGCTCACAAGCACATGCTTTTGAGGATCGAGCAGTGGTTGCAGGCTGGCGAGTACTTCTTTTATCTGGAATGGCTTTACGGCCAATATGATCCACTCGGCGTAACGTATCGCTTCCGCATTGTCATTGCTCACCATCACCCCTTTCGTTTCCAGCGATTTGAGGGTACTGATGTTTCTTTTGGTCACCACCAGGTGCTCGGGCTTGATGAAATGACTATTCACCAATCCTTCGGCCATGGCCATTCCCAGGTTGCCGCCACCAATGATGGCTATTTTTTTATTCATAACTGCTGCAATTGCCCGTTAAAAATATTGCATTGTGGCGAGATAATGGCGCACATAATCGTTTACGCCTTCTTCGAGTGAATAAAAATCATCGGTGTACCCTGCATGATGAAGCTTCTGCATATTGGCTTCTGTGAAGTACTGGTACTTATCGCGTATATCTTCCGGCATATCAATGAAAACAATATTTGGCGCCTTGTCCAGCCCTGCAAAAGTGGCTTTCACCAGGTCGTTGAAACTGCGGGCCTTGCCGGTACCCAGGTTATACAGGCCATTCTTCGCAGCTGACCAGGCGCCGTTGAGCATAACGTGCATCATCCATCCCATCACTTTTACCACATCCTTGACGTACACAAAATCGCGCAACTGCTCACCGTCTTTGAACCCTTCTTTATGGCTGCGGAATAATTTCACCACACCCTCTTTCCGGATCTGGTTGAATGCATGCCAGATCACGCTGGCCATACGGCCTTTGTGGTATTCATTCGGACCATACACATTGAAGAACTTGAGGCCTGCCCAACAAGGCGGCTGTTCTTCCTGTGCTAAAGCCCATTTGTCGAATTCATTTTTGCTGACACCATAAGGATTCAACGGATGCAGTTGTGCTACTACTGCATGGTCATCATTGTAACCCAATGCTCCATCGCCATAAGTGGCGGCAGAAGAAGCATAAATGAGTGGAATATTCAAAGCAGTGCAGTATTGCCATACCTCTTTAGAGTATTGCACATTGAGCGCTTCGTGAATGCTGTAATCAAATTCAGTGGTATCGGTACGCGCGCCGAGGTGTACCACGCAGGCAACAGCCGGCTGGTGGTCGTTGAGCCAGTCCATCAGGTTGTAGCGCTCAACAATATGTGCGTATTTTTTATGTTCCCAGTTCTTTCTCTTCGCTTCAATGCCAAAATCATCTACCAGTACCAGTTGATGGAACCCCAATTCATTCAGGTATTGCACCATGCAGGATCCGATGAAACCGGCCGCACCTGTTACAATGATATAGGGTTGTTCTGGCATCGAAATTTAATTCAGCAGTTTTTCAATGGCCGTATCGTATTGTAGTTTCCAGTCTTCAATGCTGCCCCAGTTCTCACCGTTCACTACTACCTGAGAGCCGCCTACGGTTCCCAGCATGGTTACCACAACACCTGCCTCTTCTGCCTGCTGCATCAATGTGGCCGCCTGTGCTTCGCTGCACGATACCACTACCCTGCTTTGTGCTTCTCCAAACCAATAAGCGTCTTTGCGCAAGTTGGTTTGTGCATTTACCTGGAAACCGAGGTTGCGGTTGAACCCACTCTCGAGCAAAGTAATTGCCAATCCGCCTTCGCTGATATCGTGTGCACTTTTCACCAGTTTTTGTTTGATAGAGGCCGACACAAACTGCTGTACTTTATATTCTTCATCCAGGTTGAAATGAGGCGCCGGTGAAAATTCCACGCCCCTGATCTTATGCAGGTATTCCGAAGAAGCAATATCGTTCCTGGCTTCGCCGATCAGCAAGATAAGATCGCCTGCTTCTTTGAAATCCATGGTCATGCGGCTATCAAAATCATCCAGGATACCCACCATACCAATTGTAGGGGTAGGATAAACAGGACCTTCCGGATTCTGGTTATAGAAACTCACGTTACCACCGGTAACAGGTGTGTTGAATTTGCGGCATGCATCGCCCATACCGGTTACTGCTTTCACAAACTGGTAATACACTTCCGGATCGTAAGGGTTACCGAAGTTCAGGCAGTTGGTAACACCGATGGGTTCACCACCACTGCACACAATGTTGCGGGCGGCTTCAGCCACGGCAATCATGCCGCCCTGGTAGGGATCGGCAAAAACATATTTACTGTTGCAATCTACCGTTACAGCCAATGCTTTACCGGTTCCTTTCGCGAGAATGATGGAAGCGTCGCTGGGGGCATTGGTAGAACTGTTGGCAGCGCCCACCATGCTGTCGTATTGCGTGTATATCCAACGCTTGGATGCGATGTTGGGAATTTGCACCAGTTGTGCGGCTGTTGCTTTCAGATCTTTTGTATCGCTGACGCTGTCGATGTTAAAGGCTTTGATCTTTTCGAAGTACTTAGGCTCTTTGTAATCCCTGGTATATTGCGGAGCGCCGCCACCCAATACCAGTTCATGCGCCGGTATTTCGGCTTCGAGTACGCCATGCATGTAGAACTTCAACAGTCCATCGTCGGTTACTTCCCCGATATTGCTGGCCGATAGATCCCATTTCTCAAATACTTTCAGTACAGCTTCTTCTTTTCCTTTTTCTACCACGATCAGCATGCGCTCCTGGCTTTCACTCAGCAGCAATTCCCATGCTTTCATATTTTGCTGGCGTGTAGGCACTTTATCGAGATCAATGCGCATTCCTACGCCGCCTTTGGCGCTCATTTCCGCTGTAGAGCAGATGATACCGGCTGCACCCATATCCTGCATACCCACCACCGCATTGGTAGTAATGAGTTCGAGGCAGGCTTCGAGTAATTTCTTTTCCTGGAAGGGGTCGCCCACCTGAACAGCGGGCAGTTCTTCTGCACTTTCTGCTGTGATATCGGCCGATGCAAAGGAAGCGCCGCCAATACCATCTTTACCAGTAGCGCTGCCTACAAAGAATACGGGGTTGCCGATTCCTTTGGCCGTGGCACTGATCATATCTCCCGCCTTCATGATACCCACACTCATGGCATTCACGAGGGGGTTGGTATGATAACAATCTTCAAAATAAACTTCACCACCTACGGTAGGAACACCGAAGCAGTTGCCATAATGACCAATACCGTTCACCACACCACCCAGCAAACGTTGCGTTTTCCTGTCCTGCAGGTTACCGAAACGGAGGCTATTGAGTGAAGCGATGGGCCTTGCGCCCATGGTAAAAATATCACGTTGTATGCCGCCCACACCGGTAGCCGCTCCCTGGAAGGGCTCGATGGCGCTGGGGTGGTTATGACTTTCTATTTTAAATACAACACCGAAACCGTTGCCCATATCCATCAGACCGGCATTCTCTTCACCGGCTGCCACCAGCATTCGTCCGCCGTCGCGGGGAAGGGTTTTGAGCCATTTGATGGAGTTTTTATAGCTGCAATGCTCACTCCACATACCACTGAAAGCACATAATTCGGTAAAATTGGGGGTGCGGCCCAGTTTCTGTTTGATCAACTCAAATTCTTCTTCTGTTAAACGAAGTTGTTGGGCGGTTTTAACGGTAATTTCCATGATGGCGCAAAGGTAAGGAATCAATGGCTCGATTACTCAATGCTCGATGGCTCAATAACGTTTTAGACTGTCCTGTTGGCATACAGCAAAAAATGGCCTGCTAACTTGTGGCTAACTTTAAGTAAACTAGAAAGTAACTACAGGCTAACTGCCGGCTTACTACCGGCAAACTTGTTCCTTGCTGTTTGCATACTAAAACCAAACTGACACCATACGCTTTCCACACTCCCGAATTCGTCTTCTAAAAAAGTCTTTTTGATAAGAAATTACAAAATAAAATGAATTATAAATAATTCTATGTTTTATTTTTACCTAAAATTTTCACTTTTTTCTTCAAAAAATATCCTACTTGTTGATTTTTTGGATTATTTGAACGTATTTTGTGCCGTTAATTAAGTCAAATAAAACAAACAACTGATTATGTCTTTGAGATTTAATGCCATCAGCAGCATCACCAACGACTCGGCAGGAGCGGCGGTACCCAATGCCAAGATCACCGGAATTTTCGGCTCCAATGTATTTACACTGAAAACAGCCCGCGAATATTTAGCCGATGAGGCTTATAAAAGTCTTGTTACCAGCATCCGTGGCGGTAAAAAGATCGATCGCAATGTAGCCAACCAGATTGCCAACGGCATCCGTGCCTGGGCAGAAAGCAAAGGCGTTACCCACTACACACACTGGTTTCAACCCCTTACCGGCACTACTGCTGAAAAGCATGACTCATTCTTTACCCTGAAAAGCGACGGCACTGCCATCGAAGAATTCGACGGCGCTGCATTGATCCAACAGGAGCCCGACGCTTCTTCTTTCCCCAGCGGCGGTCTGCGCGCTACTTTCGAAGCCCGCGGTTATACTGCATGGGATCCTTCTTCACCTGCTTTCATCATTGAAATCGGAGAAGGTAAAACACTCTGTATCCCTACTATCTTCGTTTCTTATACTGGCGAATCACTCGACTACAAAGCTCCGTTGCTGAAAGCACTGGAAGCCTTGAACAAATCTGCCGTAGAAGTTTGTAACTATTTCGATAAAAATGTAACCAAAGTAACACCTACCCTCGGTTGGGAACAGGAATACTTTGTGATCGATGAAGCACTGGTGAATGCGCGTCCCGACCTGGTACAGTGCGGTCGCACCGTATTCGGCGCTGCTCCTGCCAAAGGCCAGCAATTGGAAGACCATTATTTTGGCTCTATCCCTGAGCGTGTGTATGCATTCATGAGGGATTACGAGCAGGAAGCTTATAAACTGGGTATTCCTTTACGTACCCGTCACAATGAAGTAGCTCCCGCTCAATTTGAGTGCGCTCCTATCTTCGAAGAAGTGAACATCGCTGTTGACCATAATACTTTGCTGATGGACGTAATGAGCCGTGTGGCCAGGCGTCATAAGCTGGTAGTACTGCTGCACGAGAAGCCTTTTGCGGGCATCAATGGTAGTGGTAAGCATAACAACTGGAGCATGGCTACCGATACCGGCGTTAACCTGCTGGCTCCCGGTAAGACGCCCAAGACCAACCTCATGTTTCTTACTTTCTTCGTGAACACCATCAAAGCGGTGCATGATTATTCTGATGTATTGCGTGCTGCTATCGCTTCTGCTCCCAACGACCACCGTCTGGGCGCCAACGAAGCGCCTCCTGCCATCATCTCTGTATTCGTAGGTCAGTACCTGGCGAAAGTATTGGGTGATATCGAAAGCAGGGTGAACACCAAATTCGATGAGCAGGACGAAGCCATCCTCAAACTGGATCTGCACAGGAGCATTCCTGAACTGATGCTCGATAATACCGATCGTAACAGGACTTCTCCTTTCGCCTTCACCGGTAATAAATTCGAATTTCGTGCCGTAGGTTCTTCTGCCAACTGCGCCATCTCTATGACTGTGCTGAACACCATCGTTGCCAACACATTGAAAAAGTTCAAGGCCGATGTTGATGCACTGATCGAGAAAGGTGATAAGAAAGAGATCGCCATCATGCACGTGATCCAGAAATACATCGTTGAAAGCAAGAATGTTCTGTTCGAAGGCGATGGTTACAGTGAAGAGTGGCACCACGAAGCGGAGCGTCGCGGTCTGCCCAACCTGAAAACAACACCTATCGCACTGGATGCCTTCCTGACCGATAAAGCCAAGAAGTTGTTCGAATCTGCAGGCGTTTATTCTCACACAGAACTGGAAGCCCGTCACGAAATCGAACTCGAGAAGTACATCAAGAAAGTACAGATCGAGGCGCGAATCATGGGCGACCTGGCCATCAACCATATCCTGCCTTCAGCCATCAAATACCAGAATGAACTGCTGGCAAACGTAAATGGTTTGAAAGCCGCTGGTTTACCCGAGAGCGCTTACAAGAGCCAATTGGCTGTATTGAAAGAAGTGAGCGAACACATCCAGGTGATCCACGATAAAGTACATGCGATGGTAGAAGCCAGGAAAGTGGCCAATAATATCGACAATACACGCACCAAGGCCATCGCTTATGAGAGCCAGGTGAAAGCAACGTTCTTCGACGAGATCCGCTACCATGTTGACAAACTGGAGCACCTGGTTGACGACGATGCATGGACATTGCCTAAATACCGCGAGATGCTGTTTTTAAGATAAGTTTTTTTGACTTGAGCAATCGGGGGTTGTTCCTTAATTGGGGCAGCCCCTTTTTAATTGCTCCATCTCCCTCATGTTAAAACATGAGGTAAAGTATGAACCATCGTTTTGAACATGCCGATGAATTATGCGTTTTTGCCGACATTACCAATGGCCCATATTTTGAACACTGTACCTTACTTCTGCTAATTTTTAAACTAAACATCAGAAGTATGCAAAAGTTATGTGCATTGTTATCAGTTGTACTTTGTTGTACTACAACCGTTTTACTGGCACAACCTCCCGGAGGCGGACAAATGGATCCCGCTGCCATGGTTCAGCGTATGAAAGAGCGAATGAAACCCATGCTCATTGAAAAAACGAAACTTTCAGACGCACAGGCCGATAAAGTAATTGAAACCCAGGTATGGGCCATGGGCGAAATGCGCGGCATGCGTGACCTTACTGAAGACCAGCGCGCAGCCAAGATGAAATCCATCAATGAAGAAAAAGAGAAAAAATGGAAAGATATTCCGCTGACCGACGACCAGATCAAGTCAGTAAATACTTTCTTTGAAGAAATGAGGAAGAATCGTATGCAAGGTAGTGGTGGGCCCAGGCAGGGCGCGGGTAAATAAACTTCTACTTAAAAGAAACGTCATCCCGAGCGTAGCCGAGGGACCTCATAAGGTCTTTAGCAGGTCCTTCGACTCGCTTCGCTCGCTCAGGATGACGTTCTTCGCTCGCTCGGTATGACGCTTCTTTTTTTATTTCATCTTAAAAGACTCCAAAAACTTCGTCGTGAAATTTCCGCTTCGGAAATCTTCGTTCTGCATCAGTTGCAGGTGGAAAGGAATAGTAGTCTTCACCCCTTCTATCACATATTCGCTCAGTGCACGGTACATGGTACTGATGGCTTCTTCCCTGGTTTGCGCTACTGTGATCAGTTTCCCGATCATTGAATCGTAATAAGGCGGGATCACATAACCGGTGTACACATGGCTGTCTACACGCACACCATGTCCGCCCGGTGTATGTAATGTGGTGATCTTACCTGGTGAAGGCCTGAAATCGTTATAAGGATCTTCGGCATTGATACGGCATTCGATCGCGTGCATCTGGGGTTCATAATTGCGGCCGGATATTTTTTCACCCATGGCAATTTTGATCTGTTCCTTGATGAGATCGAAATTGATCACTTCCTCCGTTACACAGTGTTCTACCTGTATACGGGTATTCATTTCCATGAAGTAGAAATTGCGGTGCTTGTCAACCAGGAATTCAATCGTGCCCACACTCTCGTAATTGATGGCGCCCGCCGCTTTGATGGCAGCTTCTCCCATACGCTGGCGCAGTTCGGGTGTCATGAATGGTGAAGGCGATTCTTCTACCAGTTTCTGGTGCCGGCGCTGGATAGAACAGTCGCGCTCGCTGAGGTGACAAACAGTACCATACTGGTCACCCGCTACCTGTATTTCAATATGCCTGGGTTCTTCTACAAATTTTTCCATGTAAATGCCATCGTTCTTGAAAGAAGCGGCAGCTTCTACTTTGGCCGTGGTATATGCTTTTTCCAGTTCTTTTTCTTCCCATACTACGCGCATACCTTTACCACCGCCACCGGCAGTAGCTTTCAGGATCACAGGATACCCTACTTCTTTCGCAAGCGATTTGGCCTGCTCTGGACTCTCCAACAACCCTTCTCCTCCGGGCACCACCGGCACACCGGCTTTGATCATGGTGTCTTTAGCGGTGATCTTATCACCCATCTTATTGATCATCTCAGGTGCAGGCCCGATGAACTTGATGCCATGATCGGCACATATCTGTGAAAAGCGGGCATTCTCTGCGAGGAAGCCATAGCCTGGATGCACTGCATCGGCATTGGTGATCTCGGCAGCAGCCATGATATGAGGGATATTCAGGTATGAGTCTGCACTCTGGGGTTTACCGATACAAACCGCTTCATCTGCAAAGCGTACATGAAGACTATCCTTATCGGCTGTGGAATACACTGCCACTGTTTTGATTCCCATTTCCCGGCAGGTCCTGATCACACGCAACGCGATCTCTCCACGGTTAGCTATTAATACCTTCTTAAACATGCTTTTTAATTTCTTAATGACAAGAGAGATGTTAGTTGATAGTTGTCAGTTGTTAGAAATAGAAAAAATCATCTGACAACTATCAACTAACATCTAACAACTATTAAAACTAGGCCGGCTCAACCAGAAATAAAGGCTGATCGTATTCAACCGGGCTCGCATCATCTACCAACACTTTTACGATGGTACCGCTTATTTCACTTTCAATTTCATTGAACAATTTCATCGCTTCTATAATGCACACCACTTTACCGGGTGTGATCTCTGTTCCCACATCTGCCAGCACCGGTTTATCGGGGGATGATCTGCGATAGAAGGTTCCTATCATGGGACTTTTTATGGTAATAAGGTTATCTGTTTTAGCGGGGGCGGCTGGAGCAGCCGGAGCGGCTGGGGCGGGGTTTGCAGCGGGTTGAGGGGCGGGAGCTGTTGTGATCACCTGGTGATGGGCAGGGGCGGCTACCGTTACAACCTGCTCTTCTTTTTGTTTGATGGTTACCTTACCATCTTTGTCTTCTATACTGATCTCACCAATGTTACTCTTATTGATGATTTTGATCAATTCATGAATCTGCTTTAAGTCCATATTGGGGCAATTTTAGGGGTAAAATCAGTCAGATTTGGTCAAATAGGGGGACAAAATAGCCATTTTTTGATAAAAAAGGGCCTTTTTCGCCTTTTATCTGCTTTCCAACATTTTTCTAAAAAACAAATAAAACAATGGGGTTATTCTTTCACCCTTTCCACGTAGTCGCCGGTCTTGGTATTAACGCGGATCAGTTCACCATCTTCCACGAACAGCGGCACCATAACAGTAGCGCCTGTTTCAACAGTAGCGGCTTTCAGGGCACGGGTAGCGGTATCGCCACGCAGACCGGGTTCGCAATAAGTGATCTTTACAACGATCTTTTCGGGAAGTTCTGCACCAATGGGCAATTCGGTTTCTGTATTGATGAATACAAACACTTCAGATCCATCTTTCAGGAACTGGGGTGCATCGATCATTTCTTCTCCCAGCACAATCTGCTCAAAGGTTTCATTGTTCATCAGGTTATATCCTGAATCGTCTTTGTACAGGAACTGGAATGCTTTTTTCTCTACACGTACAGGGAAAATGTTTTCACCGCTGTTCCATGTTTTTTCAATAGAGCGGTTGTTATCAACACCTTTCAGTTTCGCCCACACTTTTGCGGCGGCACGCGCTGTTTTATTCTCTCCGAATTCCACCACGGAATACAGGCTGCCATCTAGTTTCAAAATCATACCACGACTGATGTCGGATGTAGTTGCCATAGTTTTAGTTTTAAATATGCCCTCAAGGCAGGCGCAAAAGTAGGAATTGAACAGGGAAATGAAAAGAAAACATACATAATCCTCCTATTTCACCTTATTTTTGCGCCACATTTCACAAAACTCCAGAAATAGTTCCCATGTCAGTATTAGTGAACAAACAATCAAAGATCATTGTTCAGGGTTTTACCGGAACAGAGGGTACCTTTCATGCTACCCAGATGATCGAATATGGTACCCGGGTAGTGGGTGGTGTTACGCCCGGTAAAGGCGGCAGCACGCACCTCGACAGGCCCGTTTTCAACACAGTGGCCGATGCGGTAAAAAATACCGGCGCCAATGTGAGCATCATATTTGTTCCGCCGGCTTTTGCAGCCGATGCCATCATGGAAGCAGCCGAAGCTGGTATTGCACTGGTTGTATGTATCACAGAAGGCATTCCTGTGCAAGACATGGTAAAAGTGAAAAACTATTTACTGGGAACGAAGACCCGTTTGATCGGACCTAACTGTCCTGGTGTGATCACCGCAGATGAAGCCAAAGTAGGTATCATGCCGGGCTTTATTTTCAAACCAGGTCGCATTGGTATTGTTTCCAAAAGTGGTACCCTTACTTATGAAGCGGCAGACCAGGTGGTGAAAGCCGGACTCGGCATCAGCACAGCCATTGGTATCGGTGGAGATCCCATCATCGGCACGCCTACCAAAGAAGCCGTTGAATTGCTGATGAACGATCCCGAAACCGATGGTATCATCATGATCGGTGAGATCGGTGGCAGCATGGAAGCCGATGCAGCACGCTGGATCAAAGACAACAAGAAGAAACCCGTAGTAGGATTCATCGCCGGTCAGACAGCGCCTCCCGGCCGCCGTATGGGACATGCCGGTGCCATCATCGGTGGTGCAGACGATACTGCCGCTGCCAAGATGAAGATCATGGCTGAATGTGGTATCACTGTAGTAGCCAGTCCCGCCGATATTGGCAAGACCATGGCCGAGGTATTGAAAAAATAAAAAAGTTAAATCCATAGATCATCCCGGTAGTATTCCCGCTACCGGGATTTTTTTTGTGTATCTGCTGCATCTTTGTGTAATCCCCCGCAGGTTTGCATCCTTAGATACAAAACGTATTTATTGTATAAAATCAACAGTATGGCTTTAAAGAAGATGGGTATGATAATGGCGATGATGTTGTGCATAGGCTTTGTTCATGCACAGCAAAAAGACACCGCTTATCAGAAAGAATGGAAAGAGATCGATTCACTAATAGTGATCAAAAGCCTTCCCAAATCGGCACTTGTTAAACTGGATGCCTTACAGAAGAAAGTTAGCCTGCATCAACAACAGGCACAGGTTATCAAATGCCTCATTTATCGATATTCGCTGCAAGACCAGGTGTTGGAGAATGACCCCAACCGGGCGGTGCAAACATTATTGGCTTCCATCGGCAATACCAGCGATGCTGTTCAAAAAAGCATCCTGAAAGCGTTGGTGGCGAAAAAGCTGTATGAATACTTCAATATGTACCGTTGGCGCTTTTACAACCGGAAAGCGACTGTTAATTATGCCAAAGCTGATATAAGCACCTGGGGCATTGCTGATTTTCACAAAGCCATCACGCAATATTTCCTCGAAGCTTTAGCCGATAAAGAAATATTGCTTCATACCAGTCTCAAAGATTTTGAAGCCATATTGATCAAAGGCGATAAGCACCGTTCTTCCTTATATCATTTGCTGGCCAATGAAGCATTGGTGTACTTCAAATCAGGCGACCCTTATTCAACTGATCCGCTTTATGTTTCCAGGATCAGCGATCCCGTTGCTTTATCAGGAAGAGAGGTATTTATCAAGCATCCATTTCTTGCAAAGGATAACAGCATGCTTGAACTGATTGCCCTTCAATTATACCAGCACCTCTTAACTGTTACCACGAATGCCGATGAGTTGGTGGGAACTGATATCGGGCGGATCGAATGGGTCTATAGTCATGCGCAGTTCAACAATAAGGAATCGGTTTACAGGTCTGCACTGGAAACGATCATATCAAACAACAAACAGGTATCGTCCACTGCAAAAGCATGGGTAGACCTGGCGCAACTGGAGCTGCAAAAGGCCGACAGTTACCAGGCATCAGTAGATACCAGCAATCGTTATGCTTATGTAAAGGCAAAAAAAATCATTGACAACGCAGTTTCCAGTATTGACAAAAACAATCCCTGGCGTAATAATTTCCATCCATTATTATCACAGATCACAGAAAAAGAGTTAAGCTCTCAAACCGAACAGGTAAATATTCCCGGTAAACCTTTCCGGGCATTGGTAAGCTTCCGAAACATCGATACTGTTTATGCAAAGATCATACGCATTGATACAAAAGAACTGCCAAACCAATATTGGGAAGCCGGCTATTGGAAGAAGATCACTTCATTGGAAACATACAGGGCCTTCTCCCAGGCGCTGCCTGTTACCAATGATTACCGGCAGCACGCTGTTGAGATCAAGCTAGATGGGCTTTCTGTTGGTCGTTATGCTTTGTTGTGTTCAAACAGTCCGCTATTCAATGACAGCCTCAACAAACTGAGTGTTCAGTTCTTTTCTGTTTCCAATATCAGTTATGTCCGTAATGATCATGATTTCTTTGTGCTGAACCGTGAGAACGGCCAGCCGTTGGCCAATGTAAATGTGGCCATCTTTAGCGAGCAACGCCTTATTGCCAATAAGCAAACAGACCGGAATGGTTATTTCATGTACCGTGAAACGAACAATCGAAGCCGCAATACGAGGTATGTTTTCAGCAAAGGGAAAGATGAACTCAGGCTGGATGCAACTGAGTTCATTCCTTACCAAAACGATCCCTCCATCAATGATGTACAGGATACCGAATCGGATGATTTCGAAAACGGCAACAGCAGGATATTCTTTTTTACCGACCGTTCTATTTACAGGCCGGGGCAGTACGTTTATTTCAAAGGCATTGCTGTTAAGAAAAATCGCCAGACCAGGATGAGCAGGTTGATTACCCGTAAAGATTCCGGCTGGGTGTACCTGTCCAATGTTAATGGCAAAAGAGTAGATTCTATTCGCTTCTCACTGAATGACTATGGTTCATTCAGCGGCCGGTTCCAGGTTCCGCAAAATACACTGACCGGTATTTTTTCCATTCAAACAAACTGGAAGATCTATTCAAGCGCTGCTGTTTCTGTTGAAGCTTACAAAAGGCCCGGGTTCTTTGCCGGCTTCGACAAAGTAAAAGGCAGTTATCGCCTGAATGATTCGGTAACTGTGCATGGCAATGCCACTGCCTATGCCGGTAATAGCATCAACGGCGCTAAAGTTACCTATACTGTTAAAAGAAATACCCGTTACCTGAACCCCTGGCTGCGCAATAATTACATACCTATACAATCGTCTTCGATAGAAATCGCACATGGTGAATTAATCACCGATGACAATGGTAAATTCAATATTCCTTTCAAAGCACTGGCAGATGACCATGCAAACAGGGATGCCAATCCTATATTCAATTTCGAAGTATTGGTCAGCATAACGGATATCAACGGCGAAACGCGTACGGCCAGCACCACCGTAAGAGCTGGTTATGCGTCTATCATACTACAGGCCAATATACCGGATGTATTACCTACTGATAGTTTTGCCCAACTTAAGTTGAGTGTAACCAATCTCGACGGGCAACCGGAACAGGTTAAAGTGCATGTCAGCATCTATCCGCTGGAAGCGCCGCAACAACCTGTAAGAAAACGTTACTGGCAGAATCCTGATCTGTTCGTGATGAGTCGCAATGAGTTTACCCGGTATTTTCCGAATGATGAATATGAGAATGAATCGAATTACCGGACATGGAAAGCAGGACCCCTTGTAACATCTTCTACCATCGATACCAAAGAAAGTGAAACCTGGCAATTGACTCCGGGCGTGTTACACAGTGGTTATTATAAGATCGAATCTGTTGCTACCGATGCATACGGACAAGAAGTGAAGGACATTAAATACATGCAGATGTTTAGCATCACCAAAGGAGCATACCCTACTTCGTCGTATCAATTCAGTTATACACTAAAGGGAATGGCTCTGCCGGGTGATACAGCCAGGTTCTATGCTGTTTCGATGGCAGACCAGGTTTATGTAATTCGCAGAACCGACCGCCCGGGGAAAGCAGGAGGAGTCTATACTTTTAATACCCGCAATAAAGGATTTGAAACCATTGAGTTTGCAGCAACTGAAGCGGACCGTGGGGGTGTTGGGATTGCTGAAGTCTTTGTTTACAATAACAGGGTTTATAACAGCCAGTATAATGTGCTTGTTCCCTGGTCTAACAAACAGTTGTCGGTAAGCTATGCCAGTTTCCGTAACCACACCGAGCCCGGAAGCAAAGAACAATGGACCGTACAGGTCAAGGGAGAGAAAGGCCAGCAGCAGGCAGCAGAACTGCTTACCGGCATGTATGATGCTTCTTTGGACCAGTTCAAACCGCATAACTGGAGCATACCTGCTATTTGGGAAACCAATTATTGGCGGAACGGTTTTATTGCATCTACTAATTTCGGCGCAGCAACTGCCAACCAGAATTATATCACAGAACCTACTGTTGAATTTATTGAACATGCTTATGATCGTTTGTCTGTTAATGCCAATGAATTTTGGAGCATCTATAGCATAAAATGGGAAGATCGTTCTACTGCATCGGCAAATGTGCATTTGATGCCCGATAAAAAAATGCTGAATGAGGTTGTAATAACAGGTGCAGGAGACATGAATAGGATCCGCTATGCCAAGCCTGTGGCAGAACCCATTGGAGAAGCCGAAAACATGCAGAACGAACCGCAGAAAATAAGAACTGATTTCAAAGAAACCGCTTTCTTCTTCCCGCAGCTTTATGCCGACTCACTGGGTAATTATACTTTCAGCCTTACCATGCCGGAGGCGCTTACTACCTGGAAATGGATGACTCTGGCACATACAAAAGATCTTGCTTTTGGTACTGCTACCCAGTCCATCGTTACCCAAAAAACGCTCATGGTGCAACCCAATCTGCCACGTTTCCTTCGCGAAGGAGATCAGATTGAATTGAGCAGTAAGATTGCCAACCTGGGGGCACAGGAATTAACAGGTCAGGCAACGCTTGAACTGATCGACGCGACTACCGGAACATCGGTGGATGGCTGGTTCCAGAACGTTTTCCCTGTTCAATATTTTACTGCTGAGCCAGGAAAAAGTACTGTTGTTAAATTCCCTATACAGGTGCCATTCAGTTTCAATAAGCCGCTCACCTGGCGAATCGTAGCAAAAGCGGGTAATTACAGTGATGGTGAAGAGAATACCCTGCCTGTTGTAACCAACCGCATGTTGGTTACCGAAAGCCTGCCATTGTTTCTTCAGAAAGATACTACGCAATCGTTCCGTTTTGAGAAACTGCTGCACACATCCAGCGAAACACTTACGCATGAAGGGTTAACGGTTGAATACACTACCAATCCCGCCTGGTATGCGGTAAAAGCATTGCCTTATCTCATCGAGTATCCTTACGAATGTGCAGAGCAAACATTCAACCGTGTGTATGCCAATGCGCTTGCTGCTTATATCCTGCAAAAGAACCCCAAAATTAAGCAGGTACTGGATCAATGGATGACAGATACCAGTGCTGCACAAAGCAACCTGCAAAAGAACCAGGCGCTGAAACAACTGCTGATAGAGGAAACACCCTGGGTTTTTGATGCGGAGAACGAAGCAAGCCAGTCAAAGAACCTGGCTTTGCTGCTGGACCTTGCGAAGCTTGATCAACAAACCGATCAGTTCATTGAAAAATTACAGCAGCTTCAGCTGCCCAGTGGCGGATTTGTATGGTTCAAAGGAGGGTATGAAGACCGGTATATGACCAATTATATTCTTACGGGTATTGGTAAACTGAAGCGTCTGGGTGCGTTTAGCACTGCTATTGCTTTACGTCTCAATCCTATTATCAGCAATGCAATTAAATGGCTTGATAGTAAAATGCGAGAAGATTATCAAAGCATCCATCAAAGCAAAACTACCGGTCAGAAGCAATGGCAATTGTCTTCTGTACAAATTCAATACCTGTATATGCGCAGTCTTTTCAGGGATATTGCACAAACTGCTCCCGAAGCTTACCGGTATTTTTATAACACCGGCAAACAACATTGGAATGATCAGAATCAATACAACCAGGCCATGTTGGGATTAGTCTTTTACTGGAACAATGACGTGCAATTTGTGAATACCACCCTCCTTCCTTCCATACTTGAAAATACGGTTGAAAATACTGCACAAGGCAGTCTTCATTGGAAATCGCAGCAAACCTGTTTCTGGTATACTTCTCCTATTGAACACCAAAGTATGATGATCTCATTCCTGCAGGAATTACAACAGGATAACAAAAGCAAGTCTTTATTATCTGCCATCAACAAAGCGAGAACCTGGTTGTTATTGAACAAACAAACCAATAACTGGGAAACGACTGTAGCTACCGCTGATGCCTGTTATGCCTTATTGCAAAGTGGCAGCGGGTGGCTTAACAACGAAAGCAAATTGTCCATCCGCCTGGGCAACTATACCACCAACAATAATACTGGAAAGCAGCAGGCTGGTACTGGTTATTTTAGTACACATATCGATGGCAAATCTGTAAAACCGGAAATGGGCACTGTTACTGTGCAGATCGCTTCAAAACGCAGTTACAACGAGCAACCTCCCAGTTGGGGTAGCGTGTACTGGCAATATTTTGAAAACCCTGACAAGATCACACCCGCAGCTACTCCTTTGTCGTTATCCAGAAAATTATTTGTGGAAAAAAACACGGAACATGGCAAAGCGCTCGATCTGGTTAAAGAAGGAGAAGAATTAAAAGTGGGTGATAAAGTGGTGGTGCGAATAGAATTGAAAAGCGACCGCGATATGGAATACCTGCATCTCAAAGACATGCGGGCAGCTGCTATGGAGCCGGTGAATGTATTGAGCGGTTATAAATGGCAGGATGAACTGGGCTATTACGAGAGTACAAGAGATGCCAGCACGAATTTCTTCATCAGTTACCTGCGGAAAGGCACTTATGTTTTCGAATACCCGACCTTTGTAACCCAGACAGGCGTTTTCTCTACGGGCATAGCTACTATCCAGTGTATGTATGCACCTGAGTTCAACAGCCATTCTGAAGGATTCAACATTAGGGTAAACAAATTATGATGTATGAAGAGCATTACTTAGTTTTACATACAACGAGCAGCTATGGCAGTTACAGCCGAAAAAAAAATACCACATTTCAATAAACGCATATTCTGGGATGTGCGCTTTGCGTCTTTGGATTTTGAAAGCCGGGCCAGTTTTGTAATTGAAAGGGTTTTTGAGCGGGGTGATGTCAATGATATACGCGAATGCAGGAAGTTTTACAGTCATGAAAAGATTGAAGCGGCCTTGCTGAATGCCAAGTTTCTTCCAACCCGTACCATGTACCTTGCCGCTGCGGTTATTCAGCGACATATTGAAGAATTCAGATGTTACAAACTCAGACAGTCGAACCCCGCACTTTTTCCTTACTAACGCAACTGATGAAGTTGCCGGCATTAGCTGATTTCTACCTCGTTGGCGGTACCGCACTTTCATTACAGTTCGGCCATCGCATTTCTGTTGATCTTGATTTATTTGGGCACACCCATTTTGACAGAGAGGTCATCATCAAGGTGCTAGAAGAGGAATACAGGAACGATTTCAGCTATGATGGTAAAATAAATTCGTGGGGAATCTTTGGGTTTATACGTGACGTAAAAGTAGATATTATCAATTATAAACATCCCGTAATCCAGCAGCCAGTCACGATTGATGGCATCAGGATGTATAGTACTGAAGATATTATCGCTATGAAGATTAACGCCATTTTGGGCCGTAGTATGAAGAAGGATTTCTGGGACGTTTATGAACTGCTTAAGCATTATACTATTGATCAGTTCATATCATTCCATTCGAAAAAATTTCCCTCACAACAATTAATGATTTCGATCCCCCAGGCATTGGTCTATTTTGAGGACGCCGAAGAAAGTGAAGAGCCCATCAGCCTCAAAGGACAGACCTGGGAGGGCGTGAAGAAATTCATTCAACAGAAAGTAAACGATTTTCTTAGCCCTGTGTGACCTCTTGACTCCTCCTTATGACCACAGATTATCTCATCATCGGGCAAGGCATTTGCGGAAGTTTTTTGAGCTGGAATTTATTGAAGGCCGGCCAACGTGTCGTAGTCATTGATGAAAATCGCCCGCATACCGCTTCCAAAGTTGCCAGCGGTGTGATCAATCCGGTTACCGGTCGCCGCATTGTACGTACCTGGGAAATAGAAAAACTCATGCCTTTTGCGGTGGATGCATACACAGAATGGGGAAAAGCATTCGATGTTGAACTGATCCGGCAATGCAATATCCTGGATTTTCATCCCACTCCTCAAATGATGCTGGCTTTTGCGGAACGCCTGCCTGTGGAAACGGATTATTTACGCAAGCCCGACGATGCAGATCACTGGAAAAATTATTTCAACTATCCTTTCGGTGTAGGAGAGATCAATCCTTGCTGGCTCATCGACCTGCATGTCTTACTCGATCGCTGGCGTTCACAATTGAAGCAGCAGGAAATATTGCTGGAATCAAGATTCAACTGGCAGGATTGCGAAGTTTTTCCTGACCATGTCCGTTATCAAAACATCACGGCATCGAAGATCATCTGTTGTGAGGGTGCCGCAGGATTCAACAACCCTTATTTCCGCTCGCTCCCCTATGCTCCCAATAAAGGCCAGGTGATCGTTGCCCGCATTCCCGGGTTACCCCGTACCCATATTTTCAAACAGGGTATCAACCTGGTGCCCTGGGGTAATGAAGACTTGTTCTGGATCGGCTCTACCTATGAATGGGATTTTACCGACCTGTCGCCT
This sequence comes from Hydrobacter penzbergensis, assembly GCF_900106985.1. Classification (NCBI taxonomy): domain Bacteria; kingdom Pseudomonadati; phylum Bacteroidota; class Chitinophagia; order Chitinophagales; family Chitinophagaceae; genus Hydrobacter; species Hydrobacter penzbergensis. The sequence goes on from NZ_FNNO01000002.1 coordinate 26,246, forward strand.
TCTCCCGATTTCCTCGAAAAAGTAAAAGCCCAACTGGGGTATTGGCTCAAATTGCCGTTTACCATTGAAGACCATATTGCTTCTGAACGGCCTGCCAACCTGGAAAGAAGGCCTTTTGTGGGACTGCATCCTGTTGCTCCTTCCGTAGGGGTATTCAATGGGATGGGTACCAAGGGTTGCTCACTGGCGCCATATTTTGCGCACGAATTCACCGGTTACCTGGTCAATGGCAACCCCATCATGCCGCAGGCAGACATCAGCCGTTTTACAAAAATCCTCAGTGCAGGAAAAGCACAATAAATTAACTTGCTGCTCAATACCTAACTCAACCGCAGATGAGCAATAAAAACCATGCAACCGCAGCTACTTACAGCATTCCCGTTGCTTATAGAAAAATGGAGAACCTGCACATTGTATTCTGGTTATTCAAAGACATTGCCTGGTGCATGATCTGGAAACCATTGGGTATTGCAATGATCTTTCCTACCCTCATCATTTCTATTGTCATCGCATGGAGAACCCGGCATTTGGTATCGGAACTGTGCCACAATCTTGCCATCACCGTCTGGATCACTGCCAACTCTTATTGGATGATCAGTGAGTTCCTCCACTTCGATGAACACATCATCGCCGGACATATCACGTACAAACACCTGGCGCTGATTCCGTTTCTTTCAGGCATCGGCATGCTGGCCTATTATTATTGCTGGTACAAACCCAGGCATAAAGGTGAAATGGAGACCCTTTAACAAAATCAATACCTGTTGAACACATAACGCGACACATAGTTACCATTATAGTAAGTAGCGATCAATGTATTGCCGGAAACAATCGCTTCATCGAAAAACAAGTCTACCGAGCCAGCGCTGTACCTGTCGCGCAGATGTATTTCAAATGCATAGTGTGATCCGGAATAATAATCGCCATAACGGTCGTAGTAGCCGCCGCTGGTGTATCGCATGGCCCAGCTTCCCTGCATATTGGTAGTTGCGTCGCTGTACGTAGCGCCACCACCGTTGTAAAAATCAAACACGCCGTTTTCCAGTCCCGTGTGCACCAATTGCCAGCCATAGCTGGTATGTTGTGAAGCTTCTGACAATACCCAGGAGCCTGCAACCGGCATACCGCCATTTGCTACTACCACCGTCTTGGTACAGGAGCTGAACGAAAATAACAGGAGTATTGTCGTTGAAATAAGTAGTAGTCTTTTCATGTCGAATCATTGAAAGGTGAATGAATGTTGTTCACTCATACCTATTCAATTCTTTTACCAGAAACAGGTTTAGCAAAGGAACCCGCTGCATTTAGTTTTTTTTTAACGATTGCGTACAGACGCGCTCAATTCCATCGCATAAACGACGCCAATAAAGCGGTACACAATCCGAAGCAGGCAATAACGCTGAAAGACACACGCAGGCTGGCTGCCTGTGCGATGAAGCCGATCAGGGGCGGACCGAATAAAAAGCCGAAGAAACCAATAGTAGACACTGCTGCGAGTGCAACACCCGGTAACATGGTTTTGGATTTACCGGCAGAACTGTACACCAGCGGCACTACAGATGATACGCCGATACCCACTAATAAAAAGCCTGCAGTTGCAGGTATTACTGTAGGAAACAAAACCGCAGTAAACAATCCAACAGCAATGACCAATCCACTGCATTGCAGCATGCGCTTTGCGCCCAGCCGTGCAGTGAGCCGGTCGCCGATAAAACGCCCGCCCGCCATCGTACTCATAAAAGCTACATAACCCAGGGTGATCTGTTGCTCCGGCACCATGACCACTTTTTGAAAATATACGCCGCTCCAGTCGAACATGGTTCCTTCACAAACCATGCTGCCGAAAGCGATGAGTCCGAGTTTGAGAATGGCCGCATCCGGTTTGGCAAAAATGGGCTGGCTGCTTTTACCCGCATCGGTGGGCAGCAGGTAAGTACGGGTAACCAGTAAGGCCAGGATCACCGCACTACAGATCAGTGCAAAATGATACAGCGGAGCCAGGCTGCCCGATACAGCCAGGGTGCCGATGGCGGCCCCGGAAAATCCTGCCAGGCTCCAGGTGCCGTGGAAAGAGGCCATGATGGGACGCTTATACAAAGCCTCTACACCTACCGCCTGTGTATTTACAGAAATATTGAAAAGATTTCCGAACAAGCCGAATACAAATAATACGGCCGCCAGTTGCCAGGAATGTTGTACCGCGCCCAGGAATACCAGGGTGAGCGGGTAACCGGTTGCAGCCAGGATCACTACTTTTTTACTGCCCCAGCGCGATACCAGCCAGCCTGCAATGGGTAAGCTGGTCATAAGTCCTACCGGCAACGCTACCAGTACGGCTCCCAACCCGGCATCGTTGAGTTCTAATTTTTGTTTGATATCGGGTATCCTGCTGGCCCAGCTGGCGAAGCAGAGGCCGGCCAGGAAGAAAAAAACGGCTACAGCCCATCTGTGGCTTCGCCTGGAAGAAGTTGCTGTTATCATTCCCGCAAAGATGCAACCAAATTCATGGAATACCATCATTTCATGCAAACGGCCATTTCGGCTATATTTGCGGACCGTATAAAAGACATTGATTATGTATCGCTCTCATACCTGTGGAGAATTAAGGATTGGTGATGTAAATAAACAAGTAACCCTGGCCGGATGGGTTCAGACCGTTCGCAAATTCGGCGCCATTACTTTTGTGGACCTGCGCGACCGCTATGGCATTACCCAGTTGTTGTTCGGAGAAGAACTCAATAAAGTGCTGGATGAAAATCCGCTGGGGCGTGAATTTGTTTTACAGGCTACCGGCCTGGTGGCGGAACGCAGCAGCAAGAATGCTCATATTCCCACTGGCGAAATTGAGATCAACATACAGTCATTCACCGTATTGAACAAATCTGTCGTTCCGCCTTTTACCATACAGGATGATACCGATGGAGGCGATGACCTGCGCATGAAATACCGTTTCCTGGACCTACGCCGCAATGCCGTGAAGAAGAACCTGGAACTGCGCTATGCCGTGAACCGTTCAGCGCGAAACTACCTGCATGAGAACCAGTTCATGGATATTGAAACGCCATTCCTGATCAAGTCCACACCCGAAGGCGCCCGCGATTTTGTGGTGCCTTCCCGTATGAATCCCGGCCAGTTCTATGCATTGCCGCAATCGCCACAAACATTCAAGCAATTGCTCATGGTAAGCGGGTATGACCGCTATTATCAAATTGTGAAATGTTTCCGTGATGAAGACCTGCGAGCGGACAGGCAGCCGGAGTTTACACAGATCGACTGTGAGATGGCATTCGTAGAGCAGGAAGACATCCTAAACATGTTCGAAGGATTGGTGAAACGCATTTTCAAGGATGTAAAAAATATTGACTATACCGAAAAGGTAGCGCGCATGAGTTGGGAAGATGCCATGTGGCAGTACGGTAACGACAAACCCGATATCCGCTTTGGCATGAAGATCGCCAACCTGAAATCGGCTTTCACCCGAAATGGCAAAATAGAAGCCATTGGCGAACTCATCAACGGCGCCGGTTTTGGCGTATTCGACAATGCAGAAACCGTACTGGCCATTGCAGCACCCGGTTGCAGCGAGTACACCCGTAAACAAACCGATGAACTGACCGACTGGGTGAAGCGCCCGCAGATAGGCATGCAGGGACTTGTATTCATCAAATGCAATGCAGACGGCAGTTACAAGAGCAGTGTAGATAAATTCTATCCCGAAGACAAACTGAAAGCCATTGCCCATGCCGCAGGAGCTGTGGCGGGCGACCTGGTATTGATACTGGCCGGTCGTGAAGAACGTACCCGCAAAGCCATCAGTGAATTGCGCCTGGAAATGGGCAAACGCCTTGGTTTCAGGAAAGAAGATGAATTCAAACTGTTATGGGTGATGGATTTCCCGCTGTTTGAATATGCCGAAGAAGAAAACCGTTGGGTAGCGCGTCACCATCCATTCACTTCACCCAAACCCGATCATATTGAAGTGATGATCAATAACAACCCGGTGATTGAAAATGCAGAAAAATACCTGGAGCATCCCTATAACCATATCAAGGCCAATGCTTATGATATGGTGCTGAATGGAAATGAAATCGGTGGCGGGTCGATCCGTATCTACCAGCGCGCTTTGCAGGAAAAAATGTTTACTGCTTTGGGCATGAGCCAGGAGGAAGCGTTGCACAAGTTTGGTTTCCTGTTGGGTGCTTTTGAATTCGGCGCACCGCCGCATGGAGGAATTGCTTTTGGTTTCGATCGTCTTTGCTCCATCCTCGGTGGCAGCGAAAGTATTCGCGACTTCATCGCTTTCCCCAAGAACAACAGCGGTCGTGATGTGATGCTGGATGCGCCCAGTTCTATTGATGATAAGCAATTGGATGAATTGCAGATTCAATTAAACCAGGGTCAGGATTAAGTTTCATTCACTACTCAACCAATTATACGCATCGTGAATCAACTGACTTTATTCCGCATTCTCAGCTATATTTTACTACCCATCGGCGCTTTCTTTGGCCTGATGTCAACCATCTTTTTGCTCACAGCCATAGCCAATCCTGCATTGTTGCTGATCGTGTTCCTGTTCTTTTGCATGGCCGTTTATGCTTTCACCAGTTTTAGTTTCCTCACCAAGGGTATTATGGGTGGAAGAACATGCAAGGCATCCCTGAAAGACTGGATCAAAGTAAATGCTTATGTATGCGTATGCATTGCTACTTTGTTCGTGCTCAATTCGGTGAGTCTGCTGATGATGAACCCGGTCACCCTCCGCCAGACCGTGAGCCAGTTATTAGAGGCACAACCCAATTTACCTTCCGGCTACAGCATCGATTTCTTCCTTAAAATGATCAAAGGGGTATCCGGTTTCATGTTGTTTACCGGCATCGTATTACTGTTGCATATCTTCATCAATTTCAAATTGCTAAAGCGTTATAACCACCTTTTCTCTTCCAGTGATAACGCTGAATAACTGCTCAATAATCGATCACATTGAGCCATTGAGTATTGAGCAATCGTGCCATTAATTTTAGTACTTTTCAGGTGTGAACAACCAAACGCCATTAGCAGAGCGAATGCGTCCGGCTACGCTGGATGATTTAGTGGGACAGGAACACCTTACCGGTCAGGGTAGTATCCTGCGGATGGCCATTTCTCAAGGAAGGATTCCTTCGATGATCCTCTGGGGACCTCCCGGCGTGGGCAAGACCACTATTGCCAATATCATTGCACATACCCTACAGCTTCCTTATTTTCAGTTAAGCGCCATCAGCAGCGGTGTAAAAGATGTACGTGAAGTGATTGACCAGGCCCGTATGCAAAGTGGGGCTATCTTATTTATCGATGAGATACACCGGTTTAACAAAGGGCAGCAGGATGCCCTGCTGGGAGCTGTAGAGAAAGGTATCATTACCCTCATTGGCGCCACTACGGAAAATCCTTCTTTCGAAGTGAACAGCGCCTTGCTCAGCCGTTGCCAGGTATATGTGTTGAAAGCCTTGCAGCGAAAAGACCTCATTGCCTTATTACACCAGGCGCTGGAAAAAGACGAATGGCTGAAACAGCAATCTGTTGAACTGAAAGAGACAGAAGCCATGATCAATATTTCCGGCGGCGACGCCCGTAAACTGTTGAACCTGCTGGACCTCGTGGTGCAAACACAAGTGAAAGAAAAGAAACAGGTGGTGATCACGGATGCGTTGGTGATGCAGGTGGCGCAAAAGAAAATCGCTTTGTACGATAAGCAGGGCGAACAGCACTACGATATCATTTCTGCTTTCATCAAAAGTATGCGCGGCAGTGATCCCAATGCTGCAGTGTACTGGCTGGCCCGGATGATTGAAGGCGGAGAAGATGTAAAGTTCATTGCAAGACGCATGCTCATCTTCGCCAGTGAAGACATTGGCAATGCCAATCCCAATGCCTTGTTACTGGCCAACGCCACTTTCGATGCCGTGAGCAAAATCGGTTATCCCGAAAGCCGCATCATCTTATCGCAATGCGCTACGTACCTGGCTTCTTCTGTAAAAAGCAATGCCGCCTATGCAGCTATCGGAGCGGCTTCAGCGGCCGTACAGCAATATGGAGACCTGCCCGTTCCCCTTCACATTCGCAATGCGCCTACCAGGCTCATGAAAGACATGGATTATGGAAAGGGTTACCAGTACTCACACCTGGGAGAAGGTAATTTTATTGAACAGGAATACCTGCCCGAGAAGATCAAAGGCAACAAGTTCTATGAACCCGGCAACAATGCCCGTGAGAACGAGTTGCGTAAGTTTTTAAAAGAGCGCTGGAAAGACAAGTACGGATATTAAAATACATTCCCCGTCATCCCGAGCGCAGCCGAGGGATCTGCTCGAACCCTGCGGCAGCTCCTTCGACTCGCTTCGCTCGCTCAGGATGACGATAACAGGATACTCATTAACTTTAGTCCTCAATCAACCTCTTTATGAGAAAAATCATTGGCTTTACCCTTTCCTCTTTTTTACTGGCGCATACTATCCATGCACAAACCACTATACACCATGATCCGGAGATTGAACAGATGGTGAAAGAAGTATCTGCTGATTCATTACAGTCGTATATCAAACAAATGGTGGCCTTTGGCACACGCAATACCCTCAGTGCAAAGAACGATCACAAACGGGGCATTGGCGCTGCAAGAAATTGGGTATTGAGCAAGTTCAACGCTTTTGCCCAACAATCTGGCGGCAGACTCACCGCTTATATTGATACGTTTACCCTTGCTGCTGATAAAAAAAGGGTTGATACAGCAACTTTATTAGGCAATGTTGTTGCCGTTTTGAAAGGTGCCGACCCGAATGACAAACGTATTTTCCTCATCAGCGGTCACCTCGACAGTCGCCGTACCAATGTGATGGACAGAACCGGCGATGCACCCGGCGCTAACGACGATGGCAGTGGATCAGCCGCAGTGATCGAATGCGCGCGCATCATGAGCAGGCATGCATTTCCTGCCACCATCATTTTTGTAACGGTGAGTGGTGAAGAGCAAGGCTTGCTGGGCGCCGATTTTATGGCCTCAAAAGCAAAAAAACAGGAATGGGATATAGAAGCCATGCTCAACAACGATATCATGGGCAGCAACAACAGCAGTGAAACCCAGATCATCGATAATACCCGTATCCGCGTTTTCAGTGAAGGATTGCCGGCTTATGAAACGGAGCAATCGGCCAAAAATATTCGCCAGTTTGGCCTGGAGAATGATGGCAAAGCACGACAATTGGCGCGCTATGTAAAAGAGACCGGCGAGCGTTACGTGGAAAACCTGGAGGTAGTTATGATCTACCGCAACGATCGCTTTCTTCGCGGTGGCGACCATTCTCCCTTTGTTGAAAAAGGGTTTGCGGCCGTACGCATCACGGAGATGAATGAAAACTACAATCACCAGCACCAGGACATTCGCAAAGAGAATGGCATCCAGTATGGAGACCTTACCGAGTTCATGGACTTTGAATACCTGCGCAAGAACACTGCCATGAACCTGAGCAACCTGGCCAATTTGGCCAAAGCGCCAGCCATGCCAGAAGAAGTAAAAGTAGAAGTAAAGAACCTTGGTAATTACACCGATCTTAATTGGAAAGCACCCAAGACTGGTAAAACGAAAGGATATTATGTGATGATGCGCGAAACCACCAGTGCTGTGTGGCAGAAGAAATTCTTTACCGCAGAAACGAATTACAGGCTGCCTTACTCCAAAGACAACTATTTCTTTGCCGTACAAGCTGTCAACGAAACAGGCAACGAAAGCCTGGGAGTTATACCGATACCTGCACGATAAAAATGCGTACAATTAATATATTTTAACAAAAACAAATAAATTATTCTGAATAACTTTAGAAATCAAGATTTTCCTCACTTACAAAATAGCATCTGTATGAAACAATTTCTATTTATTCAAGCAATACTTATTTGTGTTGCTATCCCCTCCTTTGCGCAAAAGAAAGTAGAAAAATATTGCGTTATAATACCTTCTTTTCGATCTGGCAACTATAATAAAGTACAATTCGAATTGTACCATGGAAAAGTTGATTCTTTGTTTTCGTTCAAAGACAGTTCTTTTCAAGTCAATTTGACAAACGCAATCCCCACTTTAAAAACGATACCAGATTTATTGAACTATATGGGGTCACAGGGGTGGTTATTTGTGCCTCATGAGATAAGAACATATATGCTTATCTTCAGAAAAGAGTTTGATCAATCAGAACTAAAGAGTTCACAATAAGAGCTATTAAGATAGCTTCTCAGGTACCATTCGTCCTATTATCTTATCGGTGTCTTCAACGCCCCTGTCGCCACCTTCGTGGTACTCGGCATCTTCATTCACATCCCAAAGATTGTAGACTTCTTTCCCTGCCAGGATATTCTTTGCTGCGAGCATTGCAGTCATCATGCTATGATCCTGATTATTGTACTTGTGCATACCATTACGGCCCACCAAATAAAGACCGGGATAATCTTTCAGCGCTTCCTTGATATTATCTACATGCTGCTTGTAATCCTGGTCGTACACCGGGTAAGCTTTGGGCTGACGTACCACATAACCATCCACTACAGCAGCCGGATTGGTTAACCCGATCTGGGCAATTTCTTTTTTTCCTAACTCGATCAGATCAGCATCTTTACTGTTCCATAAACCATCGCCCTCAAAACAAAAATATTCCAACCCGTAACAAGCCATGTTCGGATCGGGCACCATATAAGGACTCCATGATTTGAAATTCTGAATGCGTCCTACTTTCACACTCGGATCGTGAATGTATATCCAGTTGTCGGTAAATGCATCTTCATCCCTGCAAATCAACACTACTGTCAGAAAATCCCTGTAACCCAATTTCCTGGCCGATTCCAGGGCTTCTTGCGGAAAAGCCGGTGCAACTGAATTAACCAGTTCACGCATGGGAGCTGAAGAAAGAACATAGTCGTATCCACTATAATCATTTCCGTCTGTTCCGTGTACTATCCATTTACCTCCGGCCGTATCAATTCCTTTCACCCCGCAATTCATCTTCACTTCTACTCCCAGTTTTTTACTTTTTTCAACGCATACCTCCCACATCATACCGGGCCCCATTTTAGGATAACGGAATGAATCGATCAGGGTCTTGATCATTTTATCCTTACCTCCACCTGATTTCCTTTGAGGGCGCAATGCATTCCAGATAGCACTACTGAGCGACAATCCTTTGATACGCTGTGCGGCCCAATCGGCGCTGATCTCTTTACAAGGAATGCCCCACACTTTCTCGGTATAGGTTTTGAAGAAAATATTGAACAGGCGTTTCCCGAACTGGTTGCTTACCCAGTCTTCAAAGTTGGTGGGATTTTTTACCGGGAAAGCCTTTGCCTGTAGGTAACTTAATACACACAATGCGCTCTCAATGATACCCAGTTTGCGGAGCGCGTCAAAAGCCACAAGCGGATATGAAAAGAATTTCTTGTTGTAATAAATACGGGAACTCCGGGGTCTTTCCAACATTTCATCTCCCAATATTTCTGTCCAGAAATCTTCCACTTCTTTCGACTTGGAGAAAAAACGGTGTCCACCAATGTCAAAATGGTATCCTTTGTATGATTCGGTGCGGGAGATGCCTCCTACATATTGAGGGTCTTTCTCAAAAACGGTCACGTCTTGTCCGCCTTTTCCCAATAAATAGGCCGCTGTAAGTCCAGCCGGTCCGGCTCCAATAATTGCCACTCTTTTTTGCATACTGATCAAATCGTATCTAAAAAATGCTTATACTCGCGAATACGCAAAGGTGTAAAAAAAAGCCCAATGAGCAATTCATCCTATCAATGTAATTATAAACCCTTTGAAGCGCTTACTGTAGCTGAGTTGTACGCCATTTTGCAATTGAGGAACAGGGTTTTTATCGTAGAACAACAATGTGTTTACGCCGATACAGATGGAAAAGATGCTTTTTGTTTTCACCTGATGGTATGGGATGATAATCAACTGGCTGCCTATGCGCGTTTGTTGCCGGCGGGACTGGCTTTTGAACAAGCATCCATTGGCCGGGTGGTCAGCGATCCCGAATACCGTGGAAAAGGCGCCGGAAAATTGTTGATGACGCAGGCGATTGCGCTTTGTCATGAATTATTCGGTCCTGGCCCAGTCAAAATAGGCGCCCAGCTCTACCTTAAGCGCTTCTATGAATCGCTGGGTTTTGTAAAATGCAGTGAAATGTATTTGGAAGATGGGATTGAGCATATTGAAATGTTGAGATAGATGTTAGTTGTCAGATGATAGATTTTCTTTCTAACAACTAATTCAGTTCCGTTTTCAAAAATTTCGCTGTATGACTCTGTTTATTGCCGATCATGTCTTCCGGCGTTCCTTCAAACAATATTTTTCCGCCGCCGTCTCCTCCTTCGGGGCCCAGGTCAATGATATGATCGGCTACTTTGATCACGTCGAGATTGTGTTCGATTACCAGCACGGTATTGCCGCGGTCTACCAGTTTGTTCAACACATCCAGCAAATGTTGTATGTCCTGAAAATGTAAACCCGTTGTAGGTTCATCGAGTATATAGAACGTTTTACCTGTATCTTTTTTGCTGAGCTCCGTTGCCAGTTTCACACGCTGCGCCTCGCCACCACTAAGGGTTACAGCCGATTGGCCCAGGGTTATATAGCCCAGTCCTACTTCTTCCAGCACTTTTATTTTCCGGTACAGATAGTGAACCGGCTGGAAAAACTCGCAGGCTTCGTCTACCGTCATGTTCAGCACATCGCTGATCGATTTTCCTTTATAACGTATCTCCAGGGTTTCCCTGTTATAGCGTTTGCCATTGCATTTCTCGCAATGCACATACACATCGGGGAGGAAATTCATTTCAATCACCCGCATGCCGCCTCCTTCGCAAACATCGCAGCGGCCTCCTTTCACATTGAAAGAAAAACGCCCTGCATTGTATCCGCGCACTTTGGCTTCGGGTACAGCAGCAAACAATGTCCGGATCTCTGTAAAGAATCCGCAATAAGTAGCGGGATTGCTGCGCGGCGTACGGCCAATGGGCGACTGATCGATCTCAATCACTTTGTCGATATACTCCAAACCCTTGACAGTCTTGAATGTCATAGGTGTTACCCTGCTATTGTACGCATGCTTATATAAAATAGGGAACAATGTTTCATTGATGAGCGTTGATTTGCCACTACCGCTTACACCGCTTACCACGATTAGTTTGCCAAGCGGGAATTTCACATCGATGTTCTTCAGGTTATTACCGGATGCGCCCTTCAATTCCAGCGCTTTACCATTTCCTTTCCTTCTTTCCTTGGGAACGGCAATATTTTTCTTACCGCTCAGGTAGAGCGCCGTATCGGATTTGCTTTTTAATACTTCAGCCGGTGTACCCGCTGCAACAATTTGTCCGCCATGCATACCTGCCCTGGGGCCGATATCTACCAGGTGATCGGCTGCCATCATGATGTCTTTATCGTGCTCAACTACCAGCACGCTGTTGCCAATATTGCGCAGATTCTGCAGGGCTATGATGAGTTGGTGGTTATCGCGCTGGTGCAATCCAATAGAAGGTTCATCTAATATATATGTGATGCCTTGCAATTGAGAACCGATCTGCGTAGCAAGCCTGATGCGCTGCGATTCGCCGCCACTCAGCGTTCTGGAAGGCCTGTTGAGTGAAAGATAGGTAAGCCCTACATCGAGCAAGAAGCGCGTCCGTTCCCTGATCTCTTTCAAAATATCTTTGGCTATTACATTTTGTTTGCTGCTCAGTCGTTTTTCTATTCCTTCAAACCATTGATTAAATTTATCCAGGTTGAGGTTACTTAACTCGGCAATATTCTTTCCATCGATTTTGAACCACAAGCTTTCTTTTTTTAAGCGGTTGCCATCGCAAGTAGGACAAGTCTTCAATTCCATGAATTTTTCCACCCAGTCGCGCAGTACATCACTGGTATTGCCGGCAAACCATCTCCGCAGCATGGGAATGATGCCTTCGAATTCTCCTTCATAAGGTTTTCCATCAACGGATTCATCTATTGAGATCGTTTCTTCATCAGCTGTATCTCCTGCCGCATTGCCATATAAGAGTATATTCAGCGCTGATGGAGATAAATCTTTGATGGGTTTATCCAGGCTGATCCGGTTCTTCTTGGCCAATGCTTCTACCTGCCGGAACAGGTGTGCGTCGCGCTGTTCTCCCAATGGTGCAATACCGCCGGCTTTGATGCTGATGGAATGATCGGGCATCACCGCTTCCAGGTTCACCGAATAAACATTGCCGAGCCCTTTGCAAGTAGGACAAGCGCCATAGGGTGAGTTGAAAGAGAACGCATTGGGCGAAGGCTCTTCATAGCTGATGCCTGTATCTTCACACATGAGCTGGCGGGAGTACTGCACCAGTTTATCATTATCATTCAGCAACAGGAACATCAGTTCCTTGCCCATTTTCAAAGCTTGTTGCACACTCTGGCTCAGGCGCACTTTCATGTCTTCCGTTACCTGCAACCTGTCTATCACCACTTCAATATCGTGTATCTTGTAGCGGTCCACCTGCATTTTCGGTTTGAGTTCCAGCACTTCGCCATCTACTCGCACTTTGAGGAATCCTTTCTTACGTATCTCTTCAAACAGTTCTCGGTAATGTCCTTTCCTGCCCCGCACCATTGGCGCCAGCAGGCTTACTTTTTTATTTTTGAAACGGGTATAGATATTTTCAACGATCTCTTCCTCGCTGAACTTCACCATTTTTTTTCCCGTGTTATAACTGTAAGCCTCACCTATCCTTGCAAACAACAAACGCAGGAAATCATATACTTCTGTAACCGTACCTACTGTAGAACGCGGGTTCTTGTTGGTGGTTTTTTGTTCGATGGAAATAACCGGGGAAAGTCCGGTGATCTTGTCTACATCTGGCCTTTCCATATCGCCAACGAACTGGCGGGCATACGCGCTGAAGCTTTCCATATACCTTCGTTGCCCTTCGTTGTAAATGGTATCGAACGCCAATGACGATTTACCGCTGCCACTGACCCCGGTAAACACCACCAGCTTATTCTTGGGAATGGTAATATCGATGTTCTTGAGGTTGTGTTCCCTTGCACCCAACACATCAATGGATTCGTCTTCTTTTGTCGATTTTTTTTGAGTCTTTGCCATAGCCGGATTGTAAAGATAGCACCCCTCCCAGAATTTTTTTGCCGTTTATCCCTCCCACCCTACCTTTGCCCCAGTTCTTTAAGCAACAACTTATCCAGAAAGGCAGAGGGAAATGGCCCTATGATGCCTTGGCAACCCATACCACTTACTCAGCGGTACGAAGGTGCCAATTCCGTCCACAAAAGTGGAAAGATAAGTCAGAGTAAAAGTTTGATCCCAAAGCGGCTCCGTCGCCTCAAATATTTCAAGCTCATCTGACTTTACGGATGAGCTTTTTTATTTTTTCTCTTTGCCCCGGGCTTAAGCCCGGGGCAAAGAGAAAAAATAAAAAACATCTGTAGGTTATTGCAAGAAGAAGATTATTAACAATTAAAAAATCTTCGTCATGAGCAACGCAACACAACTCATCCACAACATCCCTGTGGATCCTTTAACCGGCGCCGTATCGGTTCCCATTTACCAGACTTCCACTTTTGTACAGGAAGCGCCTGGTGTTAACAAAGGGTATGATTATACCCGTAGTGGCAATCCTACCAGGGCTGCACTGGAGCAATTGGTAGCACAATTGGAAAATGGTGCAGTGGGCCTGGCATTTGCCAGCGGACTGGCCGCTATCGACGCCGTGATCAAACTCCTGCACAGCGGCGATGAGATCATCGCAGTAGATGACATCTATGGCGGTGCATTCAGGCTGTTCGACAAAGTCTACCAGCAGTATGGTGTCAAAGTGAATTATGTAGACTGCTCCAACCTGGAGCAGGTTTTCAATGCCATCACACCCCGGACCAAACTGATCTGGCTCGAAACACCTACCAATCCCACACTCAAAATAGCCGACATCAAAGCCGTTGCCAAGCTGGCCGAGGCTCACCGATGTTTACTTTGCGTGGATAATACTTTTGCTTCACCCGCCTTACAACAACCTCTTTCATTGGGAGCTGATATTGTAGTACACAGCGCTACCAAATACCTGGGCGGACATAGTGATGTGATTGCAGGCGTGGTAGTGGCCAGGGAACGTGAAATCGGCGAGCGGCTCAAATTCTTTCAGAATGCCTGTGGCGCTGTGCTCTCGCCCTTTGACAGCTGGCTTACCATCCGCGGCATCGAGACCCTGTTCCTGCGCGTGAAGCAACACTGCGCATCTGCACTGGCTGTTGCACAATTCCTCGAAACCCACCCGGAAGTAGACAAAGTATTTTACCCGGGATTGGCATCTCATCCGCATCATGATATTGCCCGGAAACAGTCCAAGGGCTTCGGCGGTATTGTTTCTTTTACGTTGAAAGACGATACTGAACAAGCGGCCGTTTCTTTTGTTACCCATACAAAATTATTCAAACTGGCCGAAAGCCTGGGTGGTATTAAAAGCCTGGTAGCACACCCGGCCAACATGACCCATAAATCCATTCCTGCGGAAAAAAGAAGAGCGGCCGGCGTGAGCGATAGCCTGATCCGTTTATCAGTAGGACTGGAAGAAACAGAAGACCTGATCAATGACCTGGAAGCAACATTCCGGCATATTGAAAAAAACAGAAAAGAAAAACAGCAAGTAATAAACGCATAATACTCATGGAAGCACACAAACAATTGACAATCGGTTTATTCGGATTTGGTACAGTAGGCGAAGGTTTGTATAAAATATTACAGCAGACCCCTTCACTGAAAGCATCTATCAGAAAAGTCTGCATCAAACACCCTGGTAAAAAGAGAGAAGCTCCCGCAGAACTATTCACGACTGACAGGGATGTATTATTGAATGATGAAAACATCAATGTGATCGTGGAAGTGATCGATGATGCAAATGCAGCATTCGAGATCGTTTCCAAAGCGCTCAAAAATGGTAAAGCCGTGGTGAGTGCCAGTAAAAAAATGATCGCCGAACATTTACCTGAAATTTTGAAACTGCAACAGGAAACCGACCAGCCTTTTCTTTGCGAGGCGGCGGCCTGTGCCTCCATACCTGTTATCCGTAACCTGGAAGAGTATTACGATAACGACCTCCTGCATTCCATCAGGGCTATTGTGAATGGTTCAACGAACTTCATCCTCACCAAAATGTTTGAAGACAAGCTCGATTTCCAATCGGCCCTCCTGCTGGCGCAGCAACTGGGTTTTGCTGAAAGTAATCCCAAGCTTGATGTGGAAGGATATGATGCCGTGAACAAATGGAGCATACTACTCAACCATGCTTATGGCATCGTGGAACATCCCGACCATATCCTGTTCAGTGGTATTCAGAACATTCAGTTGAGCGATGCCCTCGTAGCCAGGGAAAAACACCTCGACATTAAGTTGGTCGCACAAGCTAAAAAACTGAACAACGGCGAAGTAGCTGCTTATGTGCTACCCCAGTTTGTAAAACACGACGATCCGCTTTCTTTTGTAAAAAATGAATACAACGGCGTGGTAATTGAAAGTGGTTTTGCCGACAAACAATTCTTTTACGGTAAGGGCGCCGGCAGCTTTCCTACTGCTTCTGCTGTACTCAGTGATATTGCCGCATTACGTTACCATTACCGTTACGAATACAAAAAACTGTATCACCACCGGCCGCATGTATTGGCCAATGATTATTACCTGAAAGTGTACGTGAGCTTCGACGACTGGAAATTCATTCCCCGTGATAAATTTGAGTGGATCGAAGAATGGCATGCAGAAGCCGAAAGAAAATACCTGATCGGTGTGCTGCATTGCAGGCACTTAACGGGCAGTAGTTGGTGGAAAGAAAACAATTCTTCATTGATCCTCACGCCCGACCCGTTGATCGATAACCTCGACATCATCAAGCTCAAAAAACGGAGCCTGGAGTTGGCCGGAGTTGTATAGATTTGCTTTATGCAGACATACCAATACAGGGTGTTCAGAAAAGGAGCCTTGCTCACTGCTTCCACCGGTATCGTATTATTGTTAGGATCTGCCTGCCTGGGAAAGCAGGCAGCTTTTCTTTTGCTGAATGACAATATGGGGCCGGTAGCTGACCAGTTCTTCAAATACTGGACCTATGTGGGAGATGGTTGGATATGGGTGCCACTGTTCTTTTTCTTCCTGGTATACCATAAAAAATCATTGCCCCTGCTCATCAGCACCATTGTTTTGTCTACCCTCATTGCCCAGGGTGTCAAGAACTGGATTTTCCCCGGTGAGCCTCGCCCTACTAAAGCCATCGCCGATCTCTCATTGATCCATACAGTACCTGGCGTTGAATTGCATACTGTTAATAGTTTTCCCTCCGGGCATACTACTACTGCATTCTCTATTTTTCTGTTGGTCTGCCTGGTCATTCCACAACGCAGCATCGTGGTCATTTCATTCGTTGCAGCATTACTTGTAGCTTATTCGAGGGTTTACCTGGCACAGCATTTCCCTACAGACCTCGGTGGTGGTATGCTGGCGGCAGTACTTGCGGTATGGGCTTCATTGCAAGTAGAGAAAAGAGTTGTTAGATGATAGTTGTTAGACGACCTGTTTTTCTGACAACTAACAACCTCTAATCCGCCCATCGCCATTCTCCTGCTATCTGTAAAGGTTCTTTCAGGTTGTTTTTAATGAGAAATGCCCTGGTTTCGCTATCGGTAAAATGTTTGGCCTTGATTGTTTTGGCATCGGCGATACCATACAATAGCATACTGCTGAAGCGAACTGTGTTCTTCATTCCCTGTTCATCTACCAGTTTAAAATTGTCACAGTCGGCATGGTAGCAAGGCCCTGCATTATTCGGCAATTTACCTCCTGCACCACCGCCTGTTGGTATGCCTTCCAGCATAAAGGGCTGGTGATCGCTGTGCAGGCCCGCTCCTGCATAGAAGCTATTCTTAAAACTTGTGTCCAACTTATGTGCAATAGCTCCGATCGACTCAAACAGTTCTTTGCTCTCGGCTGCACTCGTAGCATACCCTTTGGGATCATTGGTCATATCGTAATTGAGCATATAACGCAATTGTTGGATGCTACTGTCTTTCACTGCAGCTGCCACATACGCTTTCGATCCCAACAAGCCTTCTTCTTCGCCCATGAATAATACAAATTCTACCGTTCTTGCAGGGCGTAATTTCAACACTTTAAATGTGCGCGCCATATCCATTACGGAGAAAGAACCGATGCCATTATCTATGGCGCCTGTAGCAAGATCCCAACTATCGAGGTGCCCGCCCACCACTATTTTCTCATGGGGTCTCTTCCTGCCTTTGATGGTAGCGATCACGTTCCGTGCTTTGATCATACCTGAAAAGTTGGTCATGTCAATATGCGCATATTGTTTACCTGTCATCAACAAAGTCTTCAATGCCATACCATCTTCCCTGCCAATGCATACAGCCGGTATGGGTATCAGTTTGCCTGTAACAGAAGCTGTTCCTGTCAGGAGTATTCCTCCCTCGGCGGTATTGATCACAATAATGCCTTTGGCACCATGCCTGATGGCGATTGCAGTTTTTTCTGAACGATGCAGGCTCTTGGTTCCTTCCCTGGAGCCAGGCAATACTCCCAGGTATACGAGCGCTATCTTACCTTTGGCCCTACCGGGTGCCGCAACATAATCCTCTTCCAGGCCATTTCCCATGTCCACGATCTCGTCGGTCAGGTTTACTTTTACCGGCGAATGCGCCAGGGCTACAGATTTGACAGGGCTCAATTGTTGTTTATGCGGCCCAACAGTCAGTGATAATGTTCCGCGGCTCCAGCTCTCTACTTCAAAAGGCTGGTACCTGACATTCTTAAATCCATAAGACTGCAACAGTTCATACGCATAGGTTTCTGCTTTAGCTCCATTCACCGATCCGGTAAGGCGGTGCCCTATGGTGGTAGTGGCTGTTTTCAATGTATTGTATGCCTGTGAATGGGACTGCACTTCATCATTGATGCGCTTAAAAATTGTATTCCATGAAGGCTTTGCCTGTGCTGATACTGTCAACGAATAAAACAAACCGATCATTAGCAATGCAAAAGATTGTTTCGCCATGTCAAATTAATTAGGCGGTCAATTTATCACTATTTGTGCAAGTGTTATAAAATTTTATGTGAGATGGTTTTTTGGCATTATTTTCATTGAGTGGAAAGCCCGGCCGGACCGGGCAACCATATTATTTGCCGCATATCACTTGAAACTTTCCTGTAACTCGCATGAATTGATAACTTCACCATAGCATGAAGAAGCATCTTGCCACATATTGGATATTGCAGTTTACGGGATGGGGCTTGTACTGTGCGGGATACATCTTTTTATACCTGACCATTTTACCCTGGCGGGAAGACTATTTTTATGCGCAACTGGCTACGCATGCCATATCGGGATTACTCCTTACCCACCTCATGCGCACAGTCATCCGGCGATCGGGCGCATTGGATTATCCTTTTAAAAAACAATTGCTCACAGTCATCCTGCTCTCACTTTGTTTTGCATTCCTGATCGGCCTAACGGCGATAGGTCTTGAAACGATCATGGGCATACAAGATAAGCGGTCTGTCAAATATTCTTTTCTCAACATCGTATCCCGTTTTGCCATTTCCTATTTCCAGTTTGTTTTTTTGTGGAACCTGATTTACTTCACTTATCATTACATGCAAAAAAACAAACAGCAGAAGATAGACCAGGCAAGGCTGGAGAGCCTGCTGAAAGAATTAGAGATCAGGACCATCAAAGCGCATATCAACCCGCATTTTATTTTCAATGCGCTTAACAGCATACGGGCGCTGGTAGTGGAAGATCCGGAGCGGGCACGTTCGGCCATTACCCAACTGAGTAATATTTTACGCAATAGCATGCACGGTGATAAAGCCGAGAAAATATTGTTTGAAAAAGAATTGTCGGTAGCGAGGGATTACCTGGCGCTGGAACTGATCCGTTTTGAAGACAGGTTGCAAGTGAGTTTTGATATCGATGAAGACACGCTTGATCACCCTGTTCCTACCATGATCTTACAAGCCATGATTGAAAATGCACTCAACTATGGCATCAACCGGAATAGCAGCACCGGCAGCCTGCATGTATGGTCTAATTATACCAACCACCACCATGTATTCGGCGTTACCAGTTCTGGTTCTTTCAGGGAATATATTCATGAAAGAAAAGAAGGCATCGTTAAATTACAAGGGCGGTTGGATCTTATGTATGGTCCGGATGCCGGCTTTGGTGTTATACAAACAAGGGAAGGGCTGATCGAAGCCAAGATCAGCATTCCTATTTAATCGCCTTTATACAATCCAAACTCGGAGAGTGTTGGATTTAGCCGGGATGACAGTATGCGCAGCCTCACCTGTTTGGCATTCACTGCATTAAAAAGCAGTAATCGCTTGTATCCTACGGTGCTGCCTTCTGTGATCTTTTTCCACTCGTTGGCTTCTTTATATTCCAAAACAAAACTTTCTATACGCTGCCCTACAGCAATGTTTTCCTGTAGTGACAAAATATTGAAGGTCTGAGCTGATGGAAATGTCAATTCAATAGTAGCAGTGGTATCTTGTCCTTTCGTAGTGAAATAGGTTTCATATTTCCCGTCTGTCATGGCATGGGTATTCATTCCATTCGCGCATTTGATCACTGCATTTTTAGCCAGGTTCTGCTGAAAAGTGCGATCCATCAACTGTTTGAATCTCTGCAAATTTTTCACATCATACTCCGAAAGCCGTCCTTCCCTATTAGGTGGTATGTTCAGCAATAACACACCGTTGCGCCCCACCGAGCTGAAATAAATATCGAATAGCTGTTGCGGGGTTTTCACTTTGCTGTCTTCTTTAGTATGATAAAACCAACCTGGTCTTATAGAGACATCTGTTTCGGCAGGATACCATACCAATCCATGGGCATTTCTTATTTTATCGCGACTGCCCAGGTCATTTTCCCTCTTATCTCCCGTTGGTGCAAATGCAACATCTTTCTGCGAGTCACCGGCAATTTTCGCCATCATATTCAGATCAGCGGGTATCACGCTCCATTCCATTTCACGTCCCCTTCCGGTTTCAGTGCCTACCCATCTTACATCGGGTCCCATGATGGCAATGGTAGCAGTGGGTTGCAGGCGGCGGATCAGTTCGTACCACCTGTTGAAATCATACACCTGTTTCTTTCCATTAGGGCCTTCTCCATTGGCGCCATCAAACCACACTTCATCTACGCGACCGTATTGGGTTAACAATTCTGTGAGTTGATTGACAAAATAATCATTGTACGCTTCGGTACCATAAAGTGCCGAGTTCCTGTCCCAGGGAGAAAGGTAAACACCGAAGCCGATGTTCAATTCGCGGCAGGCATCGGATACTTCTTTTACTACATCGCCTTTCCCATTTTTCCAGGGTGACTGCTTAACAGAATGCGCTGTGTATTTGCTGGTCCACAAACAAAAACCATCGTGGTGTTTGGCTGTGATGATCACTTGCTTGAATCCGGCTTCTTTAACTGTTTTCACCCATTGTTTGGCATCGAGGGCGGTTGGGTTGAACACTTTCTCGTCTTCTTTTCCATCACCCCATTCCTTGTCTGTAAAAGTGTTGACGCCAAAATGAAAGAACGCAGTCAGCTCGAGTTTTTGCCAGCGCAGTTGCCTGGGACTGGGTGTAACATGGGCTGCCTTATAAATGATTTCTTTTTCCGATTCGCCGGAAGAGATGGTCACATAATTAGTTGCCGGCTTATTGAGTTGAGCTTGTAAGCCGAACGGTAAAGAACATAACAAAAGCGCAGTGAATGATTTCATGTGATAATGTATTGTGTTTTCGATTACTTTTTATTTGATTTCATCCGGCATGGGCACCTGTTTGCCAGTGGCTTTGAATGAAGGCATGGGTGCTTGCCAGTTTCTCAAACGATTGGAAAGTAGTGAAGACAAATCCTTCACTACAGCCGGGTATTGTTTGGAAACATCTTTCATTTCGCCGATATCGGCTGCAAGATCATACAATTCTTTGGTGCCTGTTTTCATATTATACACCAGTTTCCAATTGGCTTTTCTGATAGCGGCCCTATAATTGATGCCAGGTCCGCCTGCGGCATGTCCTGCAATGTTTAGCATGAACACGATATTCAACGGATCGCTGGCCGGTGTTTCCATCGCTCCGAAATGCGCTTTGCCACAATGAATGGTATAATAGCCTGCTTCTTTCAACAGCAGCGGCAGCGGCGTTGTATATACGGTATGTTCGATACCAGGCATGGGTGACATTCCATTGATATTCCAATCGGGAGAAAGAAGCATACTGTCTTTGTAGTCAACCGATTGATCTTTTCTTAAAGTCCAGTTGGTCACTTTGTGATGGGCAGCATTCATGCCGGTCATCAGGCTCACGCGACTGGGTGAGCAAACCGGCGTGGCGTAGGCATTGGTGAATTTCATGCCTTCTGCCGCCAGCCTTTCCATATTGGGCGTATGATAGCGCTTGTTCCATTCTGTAGGCTTCGTCCAGAAAGGAACAGAACAATCCTGCCAACCCATATCATCTACCAGGAACAGGATGATATTGGGTCTTTTCATTTGTTGGGCATGGCAATGCAATGCAGTTAAAAAAATAAATAAACTACCTGCTAAAATGTATTTTTTCATACTCTTTGTACAGATGGTAAAGATCATAAAAAAGCCACACAAAAATTTGTGTGGCTTTGCATACCTGAATTTCGCTTGATCCTTATTCCGGTATTTTGTCTAGAGGTGGAACGTTCAATTCAAATCCCGTATAGCCCTGGTTCTGGTTGATGCGGCCATTGGTATTGGCATTGATGGCATCCTGTGGAACGGGCCACAATATGTGATAAGGGCTCATCTTATACATATCGCTGTGAACAGTCATGATGTTCTTGCGATAGAAATCGTTTTTCTCCAGCACGCGGTCATAAAAGAAATTGGCTGTAGAGAAACTGGCAGAAGTATAGGTCTTGCCATTATAGGGCGTACCTGTTTTGGCAAAAATATAAGCCATCCTGGTGATCTCTGTCTTGCGGGGCTCTTCCCAGTACAATTCACGTGCACGTTCATCGAGCACGGTACCCAGGTTCACTTGCGCCGATGTATAAGGGGCGCATTTGGCACGGGTTCTGATTGTATTGATATCGGCTGTAGCGCTGGCTGCATCGCCCTTCCACAAATAAGCTTCGGCGCGGAGCAAATATGTTTCAGCCAACCTGAATACATACCAATCGGAGTGGCCACCCCTCATAGGGTTATTCTCCTGGTCGGCCACAAACAACTTATAATGCGGCCAGGGGTACCAGTAGCGAATGGTATCGCCATTTTTCACCAACAGGCTGTTGCCATTATACAAACGTAAGCGCTGTCCGTAATAAGGATTGTTGGCTTTTTTCAGCGCAGGATCATTGTAACGCAAGTTTTCCATGTACATCCAGTTACCCGAAGTAGAGTCATGCCTGAGGTCATTCACATCATCCCATATGTACACCGTACTATAAGGAGTCAGGCGACAACGGCCGATACCCCTTCCGTAATAGGAGAAATTGTCTATTTCAACACCTTGTGTTGTTGCTACTCCATTCTTCTGATCCGGGGTGATGATTTGTCCGCCTCCATACCAGGGTACTGCCTGCCGCATGATTGACATACCACCGGAATAAGCACCTACATCACCAAAACGGTCTGTTACCAGGAACAAGCCTTCGGTATTTGTGGGCAATGATTTGTTTTCGGGTCTGTGCAGATCCCAGGTTACATTTTTGGCAGCAACTCCTGCATCAACGCCAAAGCGTGATGTCATCAATCTGAAATAACCGCTGTTGATCACCGCATTGGCACTGGCAATCGCATCATCGAACAAGCCTAATGCGAGATTCACTTTGGTAAGCAGGTGATAAACAGCTCCGCGGTTCACATCGCCTTTATCGGTGATCCAGGGAACATATTTAACAGCGAACTCCAGGTCCTGCTTCATTCTTGCAAGAATCACTTCTCTTTTTACAGTAGCGAAATCTACCTTGGGGCCTGTTAATTCTTTCATCGGACAGGGTACATCACCAAACTGATTTACCAGGCGGTAATAATCAAAAGACCGGAAGAAATAAGCTTTGCCCAGGATGATATTCTTGGCAGAATCGGGTATTGTTTTCACACCGCCAACCCTGGAAATCACTGTATTGGCAAGGCGTATACCTATATATTCCTGTGTCCAGTACCAACCGATCCGGTTATAGTCTACGTGGTTCAACTGCGCATCGGGTTTGATAAGGATGTCCATGTTCTGTGCCGGCCCGGTTTTGTCTGTAGTACCTTCTACCGCCACTTCCGAAAAAATATTTTCAGATATGATGGGCGCACCATCACCATAATATTCATCGCGCAGGTTCTTTGCACATGCCGCCAGCGCTGCATTGAAGCCGGGAATATCCACCATTGAATTCTCCGGTGAATAGAAAGACAGGGGCTTCGGTTCCAGGAAATCTTTTTTACAACCTGCGCTGATAACCAGTACCATTGTCAGGCAGTAAAGTATTCGTTTATTGATATTGTTCGTTTTCATGCTTCTAATGATTTAATGGGTCTACAGGGTAACATTTAGGCCGAAATTGAATGTGATGGGAGTAATACCCTTGTTTTCCGGATCAAAATAATTCCAGGAAGAGTATACATAGGGGTTCACTACATTAACATACATTTTCACGGCTTCCATCTTATACCTGTGGGCCAGTTCAGATGGCAGGCTATACGCAACGCTCACATTACTGATCCTTATGAAAGAAGACTTCCTGTACACATTCCATGAAACAGCACCAGCTGCATTGGAGTTGATCGCTGCATAATCGTTGATAGGATTGGCAGGAGTCCAGTAAGGACGCAGGTAGAAGTTAGACCTGTTGTAGAACTTATCAACGTTCTTAGCTTCATTTAACTGAGAAAGCTGTCCAATCCTTGAGTACAGGGTCAATGAAACATCGAAGTTGCGGAAGACCCTGAATTCGTTTCGAAGGTTCCATGAAAAGTCAGGTGTTGTGGAGCCAATGAATTGCTTATCGTCTATGGTGTACTTACCATCGCCATTGGTGTCCTGTAACCTGAAATCGCCGGGCTTGTAACCATAAGATGCAGCATTTGAAGCATCGGCTACCTGCCAAACACCCAGTATCCTGTAATCATATATGGTATTGATGTCTTTGCCGATATACCAGTTGTTTTTGAGATCGTCTTTCTCTACATAAGTAGTCTTACCACTTGCATCTACAACCGGAACAGGGCCATACAGGTGTACGATCTTATTCCTGTTGAGCCAGAAACTGAACGTACTTCTCCAGGTAAAATTCCTTCGATCGAGGTTGAGCGAACTCACACTCATTTCAAAACCGGTGTTCTGTACTTCACCCAGGTTAGAAATTACATTGCTAAATCCGGTTACACTGGGCAGCGAACGGCTTACCAGCAAATCCTTGGTGTTTCGCTGGTAATAATCAAAAGAACCGCTGATTCTTCCACGAAGAATGGAATAATCAATACCCAGATTGACAGAAGCGTTTCGTTCCCATTTCAAATTGGAGTTGGCCATATTGCCAGTAGATAATGTTGCCACATCATATACGGTTCCGGAAGGCGTTATGTATACATATTTACTGGCATTGAGTTGTGCTATCGAAGCATAGCGGCCTATTTCACGGTTACCATTCTCTCCGTAAGAAGCCCTCAGTTTTGCGTAATCCAGCCATTTATCAAACCGGCGCATGAATCGCTCCTGGCTCAATGCCCATGATGCACCAAACGAATAAAAAGTAGCCCTGGGATTCTGTTGTCCGAATGCAGAATATCCATCTCTTCTAACAGTACCCGTTAAGAAATAACGCTGGTCGTAATTATACGCGAGTCGTCCCATCAGGGCATCACCTGTAGCATACTCGTCTTTGGTAAAGGTATTTAAAATAGCAGCTCCACCCAGGTTATGATAGCTCAGGTTGGAGTTAGGCGAAAAGTTCTCTGCATTGGTGGAGTCGCCCCATGATTGAAATTTCTCAGCATTGATCAGGAAAGTAGCATCGAAGGTATGTTTACCAAATTGATGATACCATTTGATCACATTATCCAACTGCCATTGATAAATTGTTTGGCTTTGCCTGATAGCAACGCCATTCCTTGCTGCAATGGTAGGGTTAAGCGGCGAACGGAAATTAAAGTACCGGTAATTCTCGAGCCTTGGTGTGAAATTCACCTGGTAAGAGAATCCCCAGGGCAGTTTTCCTTTTGCATATACCGAACCAAAAAAGTTATCAAATTTTTTCATCCGGTCTGTATATGTCTGCTCCATGAATGGGTGCGTATTGTTTCCCGGATCATCATTAGGACTCAATCGAAGTGTAACACCATCATCTGCATAGTATGAACCCCATGGAGTAGTTTGTTGCACGTCTGACATGGAAACAGGCACTGAGCTCTCATCCCTGTTACTATATTGCAAGTTCAATCCAACTGTCAGGAATTTAGTGGCTTGTCCCTCCAGGTTCACCCTGGTCCTGAAAACCTTGTATTGATCTCCCACGGTCAATCCCTGGTTGCTGAGATAACCCATCGAGAGATAATAATTAAAATCTTCTTTCCTGCCCGACATACTCACGGTATGATCGTGCTGCAAAGCGTTTTTATTATAAATCAGGTTTTCCCAGTTAAGCATTTTACCGGCCATGATATTACTGATCTCTATAGGCTTAAACTCGTTCCTGTTCAGCCATTCCACCACCGGATCTCCGGCACTGCCCGGCCGCAGGCCCATCCATTGTGCTGTAGACAAACCACCCGGATTGGTGCGTGGATCCTTATAATAATATTGTATACCAGGAGTAGAAGCCGTATCGAATTTGACACCACCTACAGTAGGTGCCAAACCGGGCAGGAACCAATATTTAGCGGCTGCTTCATAATCTTGTCTGAAATTGATCATTTCATTACCGTCGAGCAGGTGGGGTTTTTGCTCCAGCACATTGATGCCAATATTATCGTTGAAAGTAATGGTGGGCTTATGGCTCTTGCTACTGCCTCTTTTGGTTGTGATAAGAATCACGCCATTGGCAGAGCGGGCTCCGTATACAGCAGCCGAGCTGGCATCTTTCAGGATGTCGATGGTAGCGATGTCATTAGGATTGATATCTTCCATACCTCCACCGAAAATCACTCCATCTAATACAATTACCGGAGGCGACTGTGCAGTTAGTGATCCCCTTCCTCTTACAGTAAGACTTGCATTGCTTCCTTTAGTACTGGCATCAAATCCTACATCCAGGCCGGGCGCATTTCCACGGAGCAAGTCCTGCACCGAACGTGGATTTTCATTTTCCAATTGTGTAGCTTTCACTTGTGCTACAGCACCTGTTAAGTCTTTTTTAGTTTGGGTACCATAACCAATCACCACTACATCATTTAATTGCAGTGACTGCTCCTCCATCATTACTACCAGGTTACCGGCATTCCCACGGAGTGGTATTTCCTTGTTAACGAACCCGGTATAACTGAATACCAGGATAGCGTGTTCGTCTACATTCTTCAACACAAACGCCCCCTGTGCATTGGTAGTGACCCCTTTTTTTGTGCCTCTGACGGTCACACTCACACCTTCCAGGGGTTGGTTTTTACTGTCGGTTACCTTACCATTCAGTGTTCCGATCTGGACCGGCAAGTAATGTAAATGGGAATCTGCAGCATTAGCGCTGAGTTGGGCGCTTGTCAGGGCAAAGCAAATAAGCAGTAGATTCAGTTTGCGGTAGCTGAAGTCAAGCCACCGGGTCAGGACTGACCTGAGTTGTTTCGGCATGTGCAATCGTTTTAGAATTGATTAATTGGCAGTTCGCCATACGTTTCGTTACGTATGTAGACCATCAAATTACACTAACCTATCTTTAACAATTGCATTTTGCACAGGAAAAGAATGCAAAAACGTCCGGAAACGTTTGCATAGATAAATTTTGAAATACAAGATTTAGACCTTAATATTTCCTACACAACCTACATAAGGAATCTTTCCGATACAATCTTTCCTTCTTTATTGACTTCATATACACAGAGTTCGCTCATATTCATGCGGTCATGCCCTTTCATGGTGACGTCCATACCCATGATCACTGCAAAAGAATTACCTGCTACCAGCGGTTCCGATACGGTAAAACTATGCATTTGTTCCACCATGGATTCGAATTTGTGCCCTTTTTTGATGATAGCATCCAGTCCATGCGTTTCCTTTTCAAATGCGGGCGTAGCATGAGGCTCTATGCTGATGGCATCATTCGCATACAATTCTTTTTGGGCTGTTTCAAATTGCCCCTGGCGGCAGAGTTCAGCGAGTCTTGCAGCGATCTTTGAAGTGTTCATGTCTTTTTCTTTAAATCTACGCTGAAAAAAACCGCTGCGCTATTAATCTTGATGAGTGGTGTCATCCGGTTTGCAGCTTATTCAATACGGGCTGTTCCACTCCTTTCAATACTTCCTGCCCGGGTTGCAGCATTTCAAATACTTCAATCTCATTCTTTCCTTTTTTCAACCATTCTGCCGGCAGGTAAATGGTCTGCTGCGGGCCTATGCTCCAGTACCTTCCCATATTCTCAACCAGTATATCCAATGTTCCCGTTGCATAAGATGCCGGTAACAATAAACTATCTTGTTTCAATCTTCTGTCCAGCACGCCTATCTGCTGACCATTGATCATTACAACTGCATAATCACGCAGGCCACTTATTTTTAAAACAGCAGCAGATCAAGTACCGTAACCGACTGTATAAAATGAATATTATTCAATGCGATACTTTTCTTTGTAACAGGTACGGGTGGCAATGTTTCACCAGCCGGCAAATGTTTAGTGGTCACTTCCCTGAATTGCATGAACTTCTCTGTAGTGTTTTCTGCCTCATCGAGCGGTGCATCATAATCATAACTGCTGATCTGGGGCTCATACGGATTTTTATCGTTGTAGTTGGCGCCATTCATGAAGGCACGTGTAGTACCGCCATGGTTCACCTGTAAAGGAGCCAGTTGTTTTCCCACCTCCATGATGTAGTTGCGATACGCTTTCACATAAGCAGCTTCCTTGCTTCTTACTATTAGTCTTTTTTCGTTTTGCAGCCGGTAAGGATAACCGCCAAATTCCCATTCAGCGCAAACATAAGGGCTCGGGCGAAGTATCACCCACAATCCTTCGGCCTTCGCTTCTTTAACAAATGCAGCGATATCATTATTGCCTGAAAAATCGTAATGTCCTTTCTGAGGTTCATGCACATTCCAGAATACATAGGTACCGATGGTATTCAATCCCATGGCTTTGGCCATCCTCATCCTTTGCCGCCATGCTTCCCTGGGAACACGCGGGTAATGTATTTCACCAGAGATCATTTGAAAGGGTTTGCCAACGAGCAAAAAACTGTTATCACCCAGGGTGAAAACATGTTGACACCTTTGTGCCGACGCCACTATGACCAGGAATAGGAAAACAAATACCAGGTTGTTCTTTTTCATTTGATGATTTACTTTTCCAGTGTGTATGGTTGTACATCCGGCTGCTTTGCAACCCATCTGGCTTTCTTGCAGACAGGTTACAAAGTTTACAACCGAATGTTAATACACACAAACACACAAGATAACAGAAGGATCAGTTCTTGATCAATTTGATATATTTTACTGTAAAATAACTACCAGGATTACCATTTCCTACAATATTGCCCAGGAAGCCGATGGAGACCACTTGCGGACTGGCAAGCGTAAACGAAAAACTTTTTGTTTCGTTTATATTGGGCCATGTAGCTCCTACATTAGCGCCATTGAAAAGAGCGGCATATCCCAAAGCCGTTGATAAATTAGGAAGCGAGGGTATGCCTCCCGATCCGGCTGCTGCTATGCAATACACGGAAGAATTAGATTGTATTTCAGAATAATACTGGAAGGAAACCGTGTAATTCCCTGCAGGCAATGGCTGGGAAGTAGGCTGATATACTTTCCCGTCTGTAACCGGTGTGTTATTCCATGTTTCCCAGTTGATCTGGCCACCTCCATCTGAAGTATAACCTCCGTTGATTCCATTGTCTTTATTCTTTGCTCCTGCGTTGGTAACCCAGGGCGCTGCAAGTGTGCCCCATCTGCCATCAAAGCTAGCTCTTTGAAATCCCGGGCCTGTATTGGACAAATAAATACTGGTTACGTCTGCTTTAACACCCTGGTCCTGGAACGCCGTAAAAAAAGTATCTATTGCTGTAGGCGTAGGCAGATAAGCAGTTTTATAACTAAAAGCACTTCCCAGTTTATACATCGGCAATACAGTACTCATACCGGTTGCAATCGAAGTAAGCAATGTGTCGTGTTGCAAGTTGTTGTTATCGGTATATTTTATTTCCATGTTCAATACACCTGCATCTGCATTTACATCTGCCCATTTGATCAATGCTGTGCCATTTGTTTGCATGGAAGCATCTGCAACACCGCGGTTAACGAGTGAGCTCTGGTATAAATCTCCATAAACACCGGCAGTTACATACACAGGAATAGAGCTATTGCCTGAAGCATCATAGGTTCTTATTTCAAAACTCATTTGTCCTTCGGGCAAACCTGATACGATCACGCGTGCAGTATCTACACCCGATGTACGTTTAACAGCCACTTCCGTTGAATCCTGCCTGCTGTTCCAGAATACCCTGTATTTTGCAATATTGGGATCGGAAGTAAACAGTCCTGTAACTTTTGCCCTGTTCCTGCCCGAGAAAATATAAACTGAATCCATTTTGCCGGTATAGGTAATAGATCCGCCTGCCATAAATTTCGATCTGTAATCATCGATCTTGGAACAAGCACCTATGATGAAC
Organism: Hydrobacter penzbergensis; assembly: GCF_900106985.1. Lineage (NCBI taxonomy): Bacteria > Pseudomonadati > Bacteroidota > Chitinophagia > Chitinophagales > Chitinophagaceae > Hydrobacter > Hydrobacter penzbergensis. Next base: position 56,132 of record NZ_FNNO01000002.1, read on the forward strand.
AGCAGTAGCAACAGGCCATAGCAGGTCGTTTTTTTATATTGTTTCATTGATTGATAAATTAGTGATGATGAATCTGTATTAGTTCCCCCACAATGTGAATTCAGAAATACACATGAAATAAGAACCCTGCCAATTAGATAAGCTCCGTATTCTTATATAGCGGTAACCGCTCAACCCGACAGGGAAATCGAATTGCCAGCCGTTATAAGCAGCGGTCTTGTCCGATGCGGTTTCTGTTTGATAAGGAGATCCTGAAGGTTTGACCACATGACAGGTTGTTAATTTTGTCCAGGTAGGATCGGATAAAATATCGGGGCCTGACAGGTTCGGTGAATTAGATCCCCATATCTCGAAGTCTTTAGGATTGCCTCTTACATAATAGTAGCCTCCAACTTCCAGGTAAGGATTCACCTGCAGTCTGCTGAATGTATGTTTGCTTCCCAGATCAATGGTTACGGTTTGGGGTTTTGTGGCGCTTTCTACCGTAAAGTAAGTACGCGGCCAGGTTGGATGATAATCGCCATCCCACATATAATAAGGATAGCACCATCCACCATTATTCAATATGGTAGCATCATTAGGTAATGTCAACGTGCTCCATTTTGATTTATCCAACATTTGTTCAAACCAGGGTGTAAGCGTTAAGAATAAAGTATCGGAATAATGCAACCATTTATCACGAACTACAAAAGCATAGTTCCTGGCTATGGAAGGCTGGTTTCTGATGGTGCCAGAAATAAGAGAATCATTGCTGTAAATATTATCCATCCCTACGGTTTGCACCCAGGCTCCTTTACCTGCTGTATCTACCATGGGAATAATGGCCAGGTTATCTTTCGTTGGGTTATTGCAGGTAATGGTGAATCCGCCAAATGTAACCGCCACTTGTATTGACCTGCGTGCAAGTATATACCCTGGCGTCAACGGCTGAACAGCTACTTCAACAGGCGCCGACGATACCTCACTGGTATTAACGGCATACAACCTGATGGTATGTGGCAGTGTATCGCCAAAACCATCTACTGTAAGTGTATTGGTATAACGGGAAGCTACTACCTGGGCTTTTACGCCGGGTGAAGTTTCGTAAACAGCTTTCACATACAGCAGGTCACGATCGGTGGGGAGGCTATAGGTAATCGCAGCTTTCCCATTTTGATTAACCGCCTGCACGTTGGAAACAATGCCCGGCGGGTTGCTGTTTGTAACAATAGGTTTGTTCAACGCCTCCCGCGTACAACCCGCGAAAGTTGCGATGAACAAAAACGTATAAATGTAATATTGAAGCCTTGAAATTCGCATAACAATATATTTTAGATGCTATCAATTAATTGTATTACTACCAATTCGGGTTTTGCACCAGGTTGGAATTGTTCAGCAAATCGTTATCCTGAATAGGGAACAAATAATCACGAGGGGCCACAAAGCGTCTTGAAAAATAAGTGAGCTCGCGATAATACAGGTCTGCCGTTTTACCGGTCCTGTCCCACCCTGTTATATTACCGGATAATTCCCGCGCAGCGGTTTTCCATCTCATCAGGTCCCAATAGCGCTGCCCTTCAAAACACAATTCAATACTTCGTTCGCGCTGAATGATGGCACGCATTCCTGCCTGTGTTTTGTATTTATCCGGGTTGATGCTGTAATTATCCCAGGAACTCTGCACAGTTGGCAAACCGGCGCGATCCCTGATCATATTCACATAATTATATACATCGGCCGTAGGAGTAGCATTTGCTTCATTCAATGCCTCTGCATATAATAAATACAGATCTGCCAATCGCATTTCGGGGTATGGATAAGGAGGGAATGTTTTGGTATTCCAGTCCATACGCCAGTTCACGATCTTCTTCATGAAATAACCACAGATAGGCACAATAGAGTTTTGGCCAAATTCTCCGGCACGTGCAAAAAGATAGAAAGTGTTTTCATCTGTTTTAGACGGACTGTTGGCCATATACCAGATAGATCTGTCGAACCCGAGGTCTGCATAAAAACGAGGCTCTCTGTCGAAATTCAAACGGGCAGAAACTTCTCCTTCTTTAAGATTAAAGCGCTCTGCATGCGATACGAGTCTTAAAGCCGCTATGTTGGTAAAATCCAGCGTTTTATCTTCATCGATCGGCACACCGTTTTTGGTATAGAACATTTTTGCGCATTTGATGGTAGGTCCCATCGCCGCAGCGCCATAAGTAATTCCACCATTATTGATAAATGTTCTGTCGAACGGAGCTGCTCCCATTCGCTGAAAAAAGGTATTGAAGCCGCCCATATTATTGGTGGTCAGGCCCCATATCAATTCATTGTTCCAGGGTTCACTCATTGCATTTCGGATGCTCATCTGCGTCATGGTAGTATCGCTTAAATGATACACCTGTTGGGGAAACTTGTACAATGAAATACCCTGCGCAGTACACAGATCAATTGCCGTCTTGCATGCATCTGCGGCCCGCTGCCATTTGGCAACGCTGTAAACCGTATTAAAGAGTGCTACACCATCGTGATCTTTGAATGATGCAAAATCTGAATTACCATTGAACAAAGGACTGGCAGCAGTTACCAATAACCTTGCTTTCAGGCTCAATGCAATGGGTTGTGTAATTCTTCCAAGCTCTGAAGCTGTATTGTTAATGGTCGGCGGCAAATTAATAGCAGCTGAATCTAACAGGTTCGCTATATAGTTTACCACGCTGTCTACCGGTTGCCTTTTTACCTGAACCTGGCTCAGAGGTGTGCTGATGGGAAGGTTTTTATCTATCACCGGAATAGGCCCATACGCCCTGAACATGAGAAAATGATAAAATGCTTTCAGAAACTTAGCCTCTGCAATCCACCTGAGACGTGTATCAGCATCCAGGTCGGGCACTTTGCCCGGGTTACTTACATTTTCTATGAAAATGTTGCAATCCCTGATACCTTTGTAATTCGCATTGGCATCCCTTGCGCCATTCATACAATTGGCAATAGGATCCGAAGTATTCTGTGCGCCTCTTGGCAATTGCACCACATTGGTAATACGCATGTTGATGGCATTGTCTTCAATCCAGACCTCATCACCCGCAGTGATTCCCACGTTATAAGTAGGATCTACATCAATGGGCATATATGAATAACAGGTCATGAGGTATTTTTCTGCTTCTGTTCTGGATGTAAAAGCATTGCTGATGGTAGCCACATTATCGGGCACCACGTCGAGAAATGCTTTTTTGCAGGAAGTAAAAAGCAATACCAACAGAAACACGCATACGAAGCATGCTAACATCGTTGCATTACTGCTATGCTGTTTATTTATTTTGCGATTGGAACTTGTATGATTGATATGATGATTCATAATAAACATGTTTTATTCATTGTTAGAATCCTATTAATACGCCGGCGTTTAATACCCTTTGAATAGGATATCCAAGCCCTGAAGCCCCCATTTCAGGATCCCATAATTTAAAAGCGCTGAACGTTAAAAGGTTGGTGCCGTTCAAGTAGAGGCGGCCTGTGCTCAAGCCAAGTCGATTCAATGTTTTCGGCGAAAAATTATATCCGATCTCAGTCGACTTCAATCGCATAAATGCACCATCTCTTAACCACCAGGAAGATGGTTGGTTGTTATTATCTGATTGAATGGTATTGAGGCGTGGCCAGAAAGCGTAAGAGCTCCGGTTGTTCTCAGACCAATGATCGCTCGCGATTGCCTGGAGTAATCCGTTCTGGTTTACAAATGGGGTGATCTTAGCAGGATCTATTAAAAAAGAGGTCCTGGCTATACCCTGGAAAAACGCACTGATGTCAAAATTTTTATACCCAACAGAAAAACCAAATCCATATGATATTTCCGGCACTGTAGGTAATCCTATGGGTACATAGTCAGCAATACTAATCTTCCCATCTCCATTCACATCCCTGTATTTAATATCACCGGCCATGATGTTGCCAAACTGTGCAGGTGAGTTATTCACTTCTACCTGGTCTGTAAACAATCTTTCTGCAACAAGGCCATAAATCTGGTTCATCGACTGCCCTACTTTGGAGAGGTTTGCATTCTGTACCGAATATTGAGGCTCTTCATTGACCAGTACTTTACTTTTTGCATAAGTGAATGTACCGCGGGCCTGCATCCACAGGGAATTATTGAAGGTTTTATGGTAATCCAATGCAATGTCTACGCCTTCACTATAAGCTTGTCCTACATTCGACGATATGGCCGTCTGTAGTCCCATAGAAGTAGGAACGGTACTGCGTACCATTAAAATATTGGTTCTGTATTGATGATAAGCATCAACAGTTAATTTAAAGTCGCGCAGAAACGTTGCGTCTAAACCGATATTGGTTTGTTTGGATTGTTCCCAGGTAATATCCTGGTTGTCGTAACGGTTGATATACACGGTGGGGCGGCTATACGTAAAATTGGTACCAAAATTTCCTGCCGATCCGCCATCCAGGCCTACTTGCGACAAATAGAAGAACCGATCTTTCGCGTCACCTATCTGGTCGTTACCAACCAATCCATAAGTAAACCGAAGCTTGAGTTGACTGATGGTATTGAGTAGCGGTTGAAAAAATTTTTCATTCGATACCACCCAGCCACCTCCTACTGAAGGGAAAAAACCAAAGCGATGGTTTGATGCAAAACGTTCGGAACCATTGTATCCGAAATCGAACTCAACCAGGTAGCGGTTGTCATAACCATAAGTGAACCTGCCTGAAACCCCTTCATTCCTGGATGGTAATGACAATTGCAAAGACGGCGCATTGCCTGCGAGATAATTCCGTACGGTTCCTATCAACATACCGCCCACACTGTGCTTGCTGTTAAAGACACGTGCATAATTCAAGGCTACTTCAGCGTAGGTAGTACTGGTAACCGTATCTACTCCGGGTTTATAGGTCAGGTATTCGGTAGGCGCCGGGAATGGGTTCCCCACGCTTCCGTCATTGATCAGAAAAATACCGCCCAATTTTCCATCTACTATACTTGAAGTATAATAAAACGGATTTACCTGGCGGCTTACTGAGAACTTTGCAAAACGGGTCGTATAGGCCATCATTCTCGCCGACAAGCCCGGCGTAAGCGCATCCAGGTTTTGCTTCAGGCTCAATTGAGCAGTCATGGTGCTGGTATTCTTTGACTGGAAGCCCGACAAGGATTGCGCATAAGGGTTATTGTATAATGTGTTGATGGAACCAGGCAAAAGCGCGTTACCGAACAAAGGATGGTTCACATAAGGCAACAGAGCCGAAGGATACACGGCGGGAAAAGCCACAGGATTGCTCCACAAGGCGCTGTTATAAACGGCGGTTCCTCCATTGATAGGCCCGTTATAGCTATCGAACAAACCTTTCAGGCTTACCAGCACTTCGGTTGTTTTGGTAAGATTCAATGTAACATTCGATAAAACAGAATACGATTGAAGCTTCACGTTATTATTGAAACCATTCAATGAATTGTTTTTTAAATTTCCATTGTCGATGTTATACGTCATGGCCAGGTAATACCTTGCTTTCTCCGTGCCTCCGCTCACATTTAAATTGGCCCTTTGGTTATTGCTTGAATTTTTTATCAACTGCTGTATCCAGTTATTGTTGGGGTATAGCAATGGATCATCTCCTTTTACCGTATGATCTATTTTGTTTTGAGAATAAGGCAACGCGCCCAACGGGTTCCTGGTGAGTACCGATTCATTGGCCAGGTTCATGTATGAGATATTATCGGCCAGCCCGATGTTTTTTGTATTGGATGAATTGGAGTTCTCTACCCGCACATTGAACTTCATCTTACTTACCTGTCCGATTTTGGTATTGATGAGGATCACCCCATTGGCGCCTCGTGCGCCATAAACCGATGTAGCGGTAGCGTCTTTGAGAATGGAAAAGCCGGCAATATCATCGGGTTGTAAGCGGGCAAGGTCGGTAGGATTCGATTCGATACCATCGATCAGGATCAGCGGGTCTACTTTTCCGGCACCGAAAGTGCCTACACCACGCACAAAGAAGGATGCATTATCTTGCCCCGGTTCACCGCTTCTTTGAAAGGAGATCATACCGGCAATTCTTCCTGCCAGCATGGTAGTAAGATTGCTCGATGGCCCTTTCAATTCTTTGGGTTCAATAGAAGTTACGGAACTGACAAGTGTTGTTTTTTTCTGGGTTCCGTATCCCACAACTACCACTTCCCCCAACTTATTGTCCTGGGGTTTCAGCAATATATTCAGGATACTGTTTCCCTGTATTTCCACTTCCTGCGTTTCGTATCCAACAGAGGAAAATACCAGTATACCATTTGCAGGAACTTTGATACTGAATGTTCCTTTATCGTCGGCTTTGGTAGCCCTTTGAGGGTTGGTCTTTAAAAAAACAGTGGCTCCGGCCAGTACGGCAGAGTCTGAATGTACTTTTCCGCGAACAGTTATTTCATTCACCTGGGAATTGCCCGTGAGAGAGAAAAAGACCAATATGACCATTGGCAACCCGATGGGGCACCATTTAAATAAGCCTTTTTTCATAAGCAGCGTTTGGTTTAAACTTGATTTAATGTTAGTGTAGATGTTGAGGAATCTTTTGACGCCTGTGGAGGGTCAAAAAATGACGGATCAAGGGCTTCCTCCATGAGGTAGGAATTTCACATGCATGCAATCTTTCTTTTGGTTTATTCAACCAAATTTTTAATTATTTACATGCGCAATTGGGGGGGTAAGGGGTTTATTTTGGAGGGGTAATTCGTTTAAAAGCGAAAAAAAGACCCTTTATAGCCTGATTCAAGCGTTACAATACTTCCTGGCAATACTCGGATAACACTTTCACTGGGATATCTCTTTTTTTCAAGCTGCTGGGAAGCGCTGGTGGTATACGTTACCCAGTCCTGTTTCGTAAAAATTGACCGGCTGTTCTGATCTATGAAGCGTAATTTTTGTTCTTTGGCAGTAGCATTGATGATTATAAATACCAGTTTATGGTTTATCCCGTCTTTATAAGCAGAGACCAGTAGGCTATCTGCCCCGGAAACATTTACCGCAACCCGCTGCATCCCGGGCCTTACAAACCTGCTGTAATTACCAAGTGCCCACAACGTTTTACTGTCGTAATAACGGCCGGCTTCTTTGTTTTTATCGATATAAATGAGTCCGTCTTTGTAATCATAAGGTGAAATAGCTAACCACCATTGCCAGGCTGCGGCATTTCCGGCCACCAGATCTGCATGAATGACTTTTGCTACATACAAAGCAGTGGCTATGCCCGTGTCTCTTCCCCAGCCATTGATCTCTCCTGCATTATCTCCCAACACAGAATACTCTGTTTGCCAATAGCGTAGACCTTTAATCTCTGCAACTTTCCGTGAAATATTGTCCCTGATGCGTATGGCCGCTGGATACGGAGAACTGGTAAAATAGCTGTGGGAAGCCACCACAGGTTCCACTGATGGCAAATGACCAACAAAACCAGCGGACGAATCATTGAAGAAGGCTGCAACCTGGTTGTTTTTCAGCATGCGGTCGCGGCTGTTGAGCAAGTATTGAAGCTGTCCCGATTCCGGGATGATCAGTTTGGTTGATACCATGTTTTCCTGTAAAACTGTATTGAATGTTTTGGCCAGTTCACTGATCTCACGATTGGTATATGGGCTGCCTTCCTGTCCTCCATCGCTCCAGTCCCATTGTGGTTCATTGACCGGACTCAAGTAGTTGAACGTTATGCCTTCTTGTTGTTTGATATGTTTCAACGTTCTGGTTGCATACACTGCAAAAGCACGATACTGATCAGGTGCAATATTACAAACGCCTTTATGTGCAAAAGCTTTTTTATTCCGGGTGAATTCAACAGGCGGGCTATTGAAAAAGCCCAGGAACAATTTCACACCCCGTTGCTTCGCCGCATGCAGAAACCATAATTGCGCTTTTTGCTGCTGCCAGTTGTAGACACCTTTTTTTTCCAGGAAAGAAGAAGCTCTTCGCCATTCATCCCGTATGCCGCTACTATCTCCCTGTTCCCTGCTACCTGCACCAAAATTGAAACGCCATAAACTTAATCCAATTCCTTTAGGGTTGCCGTTATCAAGCGTATCCATGCTGAACAACCAATCGGCCATCTTGTTTTTAGCAGCGTCCTGCCAATTACCAACAAACTGACATGACCATGCATCTGAAGCGCCGAAATTCTCTATTGTCTGAAATGTCTTTTGAAGATTGACCTTTAGATCAATGGCCTCTGCCTGCTGGGCTTGCCCAGGCTCACAGCACAGGCATAATATGAATGTAGCAAGTAATGTGCGCATGAAGAAACTGGTTTTATGATGCAGTCAATATTACACTATTGCAAGCTCAATCTTCTTTTCTTGACCACACTCAAATCTTTATGAAATGTTTTCCTGTATTTTTTCACATACTCCGAAGGGTTCATCCCGAATAACTGTGCAAATCTTTCCCTGAAAAATTTTCTGTCGCTGATACCTACCAGGTACGCAGCTTGCCCAATTGCACAATTCTCGTTAATTAAATAAACAGCTGCACGGCGGAATTTGATGGTACTGATAAATGCGCTGATCGATTGCCCGGAGATCAGCTTTACTTTTTTATACAACGCAGAATGGCTCATACCCATTAACCGCGCCATTTTCTTAACGGTGAAATCGTCGTCACCTATATGTTCTTCTACAATCTCAATACATTCTTTCAAAAAATTCTGGTATTCTTCGGGAACTTTGCTGTGGCTTTCTTTTAAAGTTATCTGGTCAAAGAAATACTGCCGGAGGATATTCCTGTTTGCCAGGATGTTTTGGATTTTAGCAAACAACAGATCTTTGTCAAATGGTTTGGTAATGTACTCATCCGCTCCGTTTTTAATACCTTCCAGTTGCATTTCCGTTGCCAGTGATGCTGTAAGCAGGATCACCGGAGTATGAGAGCTATTTTCATCTTTTTTAATCAATTCACACAATTCCAATCCGCTCATGCCACCCATGCTGATATCGCTGATAACCAAATCGGGCTCTAGTTTATGCACCAGTTCTATTCCTTCTTCACCGCTCTTCGCTTCATAATACAAATAGGTGTTTTGCAACAGCTTCCGCATGTATTGCCTTATCTCATGGTCATCATCGATAAATAAAATGGATCTTTTGTCTGTAAGCATTTCGTCTGTGTCCAATCCATGAATTGCAGAGATATCTTCGCATGCATTTAATACAGTAGTATCCTGGTTATCTATTTGTTTACAATTTTCTAAACTACCGTTAACTGCTTTTTCTTCTATGATCAGCGCAGGGTCGAAACACGACTTGCCTTTGAGCAAGATGACGGTAAAATCGGTTCCCACATCTAATGCACTCTTATAAAAAACCTGTCCCTTATGGGCTTCAACAATGGTTTTAACCAGGTACAGGCCGATGCCAAACCCTTTCTTTGAACTGTTTGCCGCATTCTGGTGGAATTTTTTAAATACGGTCTCTCCCGCTTCTTCAGGAATGCCTTGCCCGGAATCTTTCACCAGTATATGAACAGAATCAAAATATTCTTCAATTCCGAAAGTAATGGAGCCGCTTTCCGGAGTGAATTTGAATGCATTTGACATAAGATTGAAAAAAGCCGTTCCCAGTTTTTCCCGGTCTCCATATACTTCGATCATATCGGCGGTGCATTCAAACAGGAAGCTAATGTGTTTCATCTTGGCTTGCAATACAAAATGCTCGTACACATCCTTACACAAGGCAACCAGGTCAATTTTTTCAATCGTCAGCGAGCCTTCTTCATTTTCCACTTTTTTGAAAAGCAGTATCTGGTTGATCATATTCAGCAATCGCCTGGCGTTCCGGTAAACCACTCCTAATTCATCTTTTACCATTTTTGTTTTACTGCTTTCCAGCATTTCAATCAGCGGGTTGATGATCAGCGTAAGCGGTGTACGGAATTCATGAGAAATATTGGTAAAGAAAGACATCTTCCTTTCCATCAACTCTTTTTCTTTTTCTGTTTTCTCCCTTTCCATCGATGCTTCGATCTGCGACAGTTTCAACTCATACTTCAGTTTCTCTTGTTTTTTGTAATACCAGAGATACGTGTATATCAACCCCAGGAACAACAATAAGTACAATGAATAAGCAATCCATGTTCTGTACCATGGCGGCAGTACTTTAATATTCAGCAGTGCAAAATCTTTACTCCATACCCCGTCGGCATTTATTGTTTTTACATAAAAAGTATATTCACCCTCCTGCAGGCGGGAGTAGTTTGCCGTACGGATATTACTAACCAGGTTCCAGCCTTTGTCCCACCCCTTCAGGTAATAAGCATATTGTACTTTATCTGCATCGGAATAAGCGAGGGCTGTAAAATCGAGCGATAAAATGGCTTTGTTAAAAGGGACTTTGATCAATGATGAAGCATCATCTCCCTCCCATGGTTTATTATCTATTTTAAGGCCCGTTAAGAATACTTTGGGAACAGTTTCTTTTGAAAAAATACTGTCCGGGTAAAAAACATCCATCCCTTTGATACCGCCGAAAATGAATTCACCCGATCTCAAAGCCAATGCAGCGTTGAAACTGAATTGATTGGATTGAAGACCATCTGAGCGGGTGAAATTCCGGAACGTCTTTGCTGAAGGATTGAATCTGCACAAGCCGTTATAAGTGCTCAACCACAGGTTGCCCCGGGAATCTTCGAGTATCCTGAGAATGGTATTATGGGGCAACCCGTCTTCAGTGGTGATTCGCTTATAAGTACCTTGTTGCCGGTTAAATAACAACAGCCCACCACCTTCGGTGCCTATCCAGAAATTGTTTTTTTTATCTTCATAGATAGAGCGAACCGGGTAGCCAAGGTTAAAGATTTTATGGCGTTTTTTGTTCACATCGATAAGCAGGAGCGATGTATAATCGCCGCCCCATAAATTACCTGCTTTGTCTTCGGCAAGGCATTGCACATTGCTAATTGCTGTATCAAATAATTCGAACTTATCTATTGTCCTGTTGTAAGTGTACAGAAAACCCGGATTACTGGTACTTGCCCAGAGCCTTTTCTTTTTATCCTCATACACCAGCCAAACCTTATCTTCAATGGTATTTCTGAATGGGTTGAAACATGTATAATGTTTAAACCCTTGACTGGAGCGATTATACCGGTTCACACCGCCCGACCAGGCCGATACCCATATTTCGTTCTTCGAGTCGCGTACGATGTTGGTGATATAATTGCTGCTTATGGAATTTTGACCGGAATGTATGAACTCTGTATAGGTATTCCGTGCCCTATTCCAATAGCGGAGACCTGAGCCATCTGTACCTATCCAAACATTGGATTGTTCATCTTCGCACAAAGACAATATATAATCTTTCGATACATTTATTTTACTGTTGAAGGTATTGGATATCGTATGAAAATAATTGGTCTTTGTTTCCATGATATTGATACCTCCCCGTAAAGTAGCAATCCATTTCCTTCCTTCAAAGTCTTCATAAACAGCATAAATGGCATTACTGTTGATCTCATTTCCCGGGTTCTGAAAACGGGTTGGGTATTTCAATGATGGCGACAACATCCACAAACCATCACCATCCGATGAAATCCATATCGTGCCCTGCTTGTCTTCCAGAATGCCCGATACATTCACTCTTGACTGGAAGAGGTTGTTCGTATATGCATGTATTTTAGTATCAAATTTGTACAGGCCTGATGAGTTTCCTACAAACAGGTTACCCTCTTTATCTATGCTCATACATCCGGCTTCGGTAATGGTCTGGCTCACCAATGACAAGGTATTTTTTGAAAAATCATATTTGCAAAGTCCGTATTCATTTACAAATACCCATAATTGATGGCGTACCGAGTCGTACCTGATGCCGTTTACATCATACCTATTCTGAGCTCCTTTGAGCAGAGGAAATGAAATTTGCCGGCCTGTTAATTCGCCCGGTTTAAATACTATCAATCCGTACAACTGTGCTCCTGCAAACAAAAGATCACCCACCTGGCAAAACTCATGCACGCCCGTGTTTAATTTTTGTATAGCGTTTGATTTGAATTTTATTTCCGGCGTATGAAATTTTGAAGTGGCAGGATCATATACACTTACTCCTTTGGAAGCCCCTATCCATATATGGTTCAGCTTATCTTCCTTGAGGCAATAAATATGATTATCTATCAGCGAAAGGCTGTCGCCTATTCTATTTCGGAACACCTTGAACGAGTAAGCATCATACCTGTTCATGCCATCGTAGGTCCCGAACCACATAAATCCGTTGTGGTCCTGCAAAATGCAGGTAACGAAATTATTCGACAACCCATTCTCAATGCCCAGACACCTGATGGACACATGGTCATTGGCAAACAGTGATCTGCCGGAAAACAAGCATAATATGACAAGCCAGCAATACCTCATTGGCGTTGATCGATTGTTTCATGTATAATCCAATGCATAAAACAGGTTTATAACAGTCAGCTTCCCCGTATATATTTTATTCGCATTACACTGAGCGAATAAGGAGGTGCCGCATATTGTAACCCCTTTTTTTGCAAGGATATTATTGATTCTTTGGGTAACAGGTTGAATGGTTGTTCAAATGAATTCGTTGTTTTTAAATCACCGCTTTGCAACACTGTCAATTTGCCGTCTTTGCATTTTCCAGTGCCTTGTATAATAAAATTGCAGTCCTGCCGCCGCGCAGATGCATTGACCATTTTGAGGATCAACTCTCCGGAAACAGTGTCCATCACAGCAGATGCATACAAGCTATCGGATCTTTGAGTTCCTCCTATAGAGGAATTAATAGAGAGCAGCTTGCTGCCTTTGTTGTTTGAAAACAGCTTTTGTACATAATAGCTGGGTGTGCCGTAGATACTCAAGTTGTTGGTCCAGATGAGATCCGGCGCCCATTGCCAACCCTCTGCATGAGCAAAGAGCGGTGCGTAAGAAGCCATCTGCACCACATCGGCATTGCGTTCCATGCCAGTCATGAATGCCGCTTCTGCCAATGCGGCCAGCCAGTTGCTTTTGTCTTGCGGTCCCGTTGCATTATTTACATGTGCCGCATATTCTCCGGCAAATACTTTGCTTCCGTTTCTCGGGTAATGATCATAACGACTGGTATTGGCGAAAAACCATTCGGGGCGGCGATAATAATGTTCATCGATCAGGTCGGCATTTCTTTTTCTTAACGCCGTATTCAGGAAATCAAATCTTTCTCCTTCCGGATCCGTGCCTGAACTGTTTATCAGTTTGATATATGGATATTTATTTTTGATGGCTTTTGTGAAGACATCCAACCGCTCCAGGTATTGAGGTCCCCAATTTTCATTACCAACACCCATCATTTTTAAATGAAAAGGGGCGGAATGGCCCATGGATGCTCTCACTTTACCCCAGGTAGTGGTAGTATCACCATTGGCAAACTCGATCAAATCCAGTGCATCCTGCACATAAGAATCTAACTGGTGCATATCGGCCACTTCTGCACTATTGAACTGGCAAGCCATTCCACAATTGAGAATGGGCAACGGGGAAGCGCCTATATCTTCCGCCAATTGAAAATATTCGTAAAAGCCCAACCCGAAAGTTTGAAAATAATCGGGGGCGGATCTGTGTGCGAACTCAACATTCCACCTGTTCATGATCAATTGGCGTTCTTCGACCGGACCAATTGTTTTTTTCCATTGATACCTGTTGTTGAGGTCCCGCCCTTCTACAATACATCCGCCGGGAAAACGGATAAAACCGGGTTTTAGATCTGCCAGCATTTGTACCATATCTGCGCGCATACCACCAGGCCTTCCCTTCCATGTATCGGAAGGAAAAAGAGAAACCATATCCAGTCTTATATAGCCGTCACCCATAAAATCAATTCTCAATTTCGCTTTAGGGCAGGTAGCATGCGATAAAAAGCTTGCCGATTGCTTATGCCAGTTGCCATCTTTGATGGTGGGGATGAAGATCGTATCGCCTAAAACATTTCCCGTTGAATCGATCAGCGAAATATGGAGCTGGATTTGTGCAGCAACAGGTTGGCTGTACAAAAGCGAAAAGAAATACCGTATATCTTTTTTCACACCCATACCCCTGAAACCATCGTTGATCAATGCGAGATCGCCTTTGGCCGCTTGTTGAACATGCACTGATATATACCGGGGGTTTGCAGTATGGGTATCCTGCCTGTTTTGTACTATTACAGTGCCTTCCCTAAATTTCTTTTGTTTAACCGTCCAACCCGTCAATGGGCTGGAAAATTCGAAAGAACGGTTTTTAACCAATTCTGCATAGATACCGCCATCCGCGCCAAAATTGATGTCTTCAAAGAAGATGCCCCACATGGTAGGCTGTATATCTGCAACAGGCTTGCTGGCATCTACCGTCCATGTTCTTACAGGCTGCGCCTTTGCGATTGCCCAGCTAAGCATACATGGTAATACAAAATATAATATTCTGCTAAGCTTTATCATGACTGTGTAAGGATTATGGCTGTTGGATGAGTGATGCGTGTGTAAATGTAGTATAGCAGCACTCCCGGGAGAAGGAGCCGTTCTGGTAAACGGTAGCGATCTATGTATATATAATAGGGCATCTCTGGCAAGCATCGGTGTTTGGGCATATTGTGATATGGCCACGTTATAACAAATATAAGTGATTGAAATTATAAATGTATTTTTTACACTTATTTTTTGACACTTTTAATCTCCCGTCTGGATAGTCGGAATGGCTGCCTCCTAATAAAAGGGAGATGCTGGGAAATAGTGCTGGCAGGCAAAATAAGAGGCAGGATAAAAATCCTGCCTGTAAACAATTAGTTATCAATAAATTCTGAAATCAAAAACATATCTATAGATATGAATCAAAGATATATTTTTCACATATAAACACGGCTGGCAAATGCGTTTACCAAGTCGAACCATTCACTTTTTTTAATGCATCGCCTGATAAGACAATAGCAGAGCTGTCTGATACTTTTACCCGCAGGTTTTTAACCTGTGCGTGACCTACATCCAATATGGAATGGTCTTTAATAGTTGCCTGAACAAAATGAATAGACATCCCTTCATCAAAATTACTCTCCTGCTGACCTTTAACAGTCACGAGAACCCCGTCCTCATTATGAAATGCAATCTTTCCCTTTTGTACATGATCGGAAGGTTTTTTCCGGTAATCTGGTGAGATTTCAAATTTTACTGCTGACGAATCACTTTGATTCACCACTACGGAGTCCATTTCCGGATCCAGGGTTTCCACCTCAAAGTGCGATTTACCCATAATGTTTGCAGTAATATTTTTCTGCTTGAGCCTGCGCATCTCAAAATTGATATTCATACCTGTTACAGATAAGAGCTCGGGTGAGAAAATTCTGACAGGCGCTGAGTTTTCCAGGATATATTTTTCATACGGATTGGCAGGAACGTAATCAAATGTGAGAAACAAAGTATCATGCTTTATGTTCGCTTTCACCTCTCCGTGGCGATCGTTGACCCATTCTTGTAACAGGCGGACAGATGGCTTTTCGCTTTGCTCATAAAAGATATGTGTGTCGTTCCCTCCCGATGCCAAGCTGTTTTACAAAGTGGTTTTCAGCCGCTGGTTTTTGTGGCTGGCTATTATGCTGTTTCTCACCAATCTTTATAAGTGGTGTATTCATTACAGTGATAACCAGAAGGAGATCAAGTTGGAGCAGATGGAAAACGACCGGATAAGGAAGTCTTGGAACTATATGTATAACAATAATGGTAAAGAAGTAAAAAAGCTGATGGAGACGGCTTATATCAGGTCGGGAGAAACTGAAAATAAATAATTGTAGAGCATTGCAAATACCGTGTATTCGCAATTATGACGGTTGTTAGCTTGTATTTCATAGTCGATCAGTCAGGTTTATCCTGACCTATTAACTATGATTGCAAAAAAATACCTCCATTTGTATATCAAGATAGATTATTTTTCATATCATTGTAGTCAGGTTTAACCTGACCATGCAACTATGAGAAATAAGTACATTTCTACACAGTCAAATCAACTCTTATCATACTTTAATGAGAGGGATAGATTTTGCTTTGGTTATGGAGAGGCTTTTAAGGCTTTACCGGAATCAAGTGAGAGCGCAGTAAAAGAATTACTAAGCGATATGACCAAACGAGGTCTTTTAATGCGCTTAAAAGAGGGTGTTTATTATATTATACCCTACGAACAAGATGCTGAAACATTTATGCCCGACTGGCACTTAATACCGGAGTTTATTGTAAAAGATGCCCAATATTATATTGGCTACTATTCTGCATTGCAAATTCATGATCTTATTACACAGCCATCACTGAAAGAGCAAATTGTAGTTTCCAAGCAACTCAGACCTTCAGTAATTAAGATTAAAAACGTTCCCTTTCAGTTTATATACCATAATCCGGATCACTTCTTTGGTATGAAAAAGATTTGGATTGACAACTTTCATAAAGTGCAATGTTCAGATCTTGAAAAAACGGTTATCGACTGCCTTTTTAAGCCTGATTATGCAGGAGGCATCGTTGAGATTGCAAGAGCAATCGGAATTTCTGCAAACCAAATTAAATTTGATAAGCTATTGGAATACGCAAAAAGGTTTAAGTCACAGGCGGTTATTAAGCGGCTTGGCTTTCTCCTGGAACTATTAGAAATTGATAATCCGATTATAGAAAAATTGCTAAAGGAGAAGACGGCCTCTTATGTTTTATTAGATACTGAACTACCCAAGTCAGGAAAAATGATAAGCAGGTGGGGCATCCAGCAAAATTTGGAAACAGAAACCATTAAATCAGCTATTTACACATGATTAAACCCGGAGAAATACAGCAAAAGGCAAGAGAAGTCGGCGTTCGTGACCAGCAGATAGAGAAAGACTATATTCTCTCCTGGATATTAAAAGGTGTGTCTCAACATGACCAGCTTTCAAAAATCATTGTATTCAAAGGTGGCACTGTATTAAAGAAAATCTACTTCCCAGACTACAGGTTTTCAGAAGACCTCGATTTTACATTGTTGACCAACGAGATCACCAATGAGCAAATATTTGCCTGGTTTAAAGAAGCATTTGAATTTATCCGGGACGAAGCAAATATTCCCCTTGACATAATCGACAATAATGAGCATGAAGATGGTGGAATAAACTTCTATATCAGTTATGTAGGGCCATTGGGTGGACAAGGAAACAATAAACGGGTAAAAGTAGATATTTCCAGAAGTGAAAAGCTGGAATTTAAGCCTGTCTTAAACCCTGCTTTTATTGATTATACTGATTTGGAAGAATACGATCTTCTATGTTACCCACTGGAAGAGGTATTGATTGAAAAGCTACGCTCTGTAATGCAGCGTATGGCAGCAAGGGATTTCTACGATATCTGGTATTTATTGGTAGAGCATGGGATGGAAGCTGATTTTTACTTAGATGAGTTCAGGAATAAATGCGCAAGCAAGGGATTAAACCCGACAGATTTTCATAAGAAGTTAACAGAACGCCTACCCCAATACAAAGGCCGTTGGAAAAGTTCCATGAGCGAACAGATAAAAGACTTACCTGAATTTGATAAAGTAGAAAGAGAGGCTCTGAGACAACTAAAACAAATTAAGCTGTGACAATATCATGAACAAAAAGACTTTATCGGAAAGAGATTCGCTATCAATCAGATAAAATGGTTCGAATCCTCGAATGATTACAAGCATCATCACAACCAATTGATAATGGAATATTTACACTAAGGCATCTAATAAACTCATGGAATAACTCAAGAAATTAATTTGACACGATTTGATATCAATTAAGAAAATCACTCTTGTTGAAAATGCGATAATCACTTGAAGGCAAGTGGGTTAAAACTCAGTAAAGTACTCAGTTCATCACTCAGTAAAAAGAGGGAAAATGATTTATATTAGGATGATATATAAAACAAAAAGCTTGCAAGTCAATGACTTGCAAGCTTAGTCGGGAAGACAGGATTCGAACCTGCGACCCCCTGGTCCCAAACCAGGTGCGCTACCGGCCTGCGCTACTTCCCGCATTGTCCACCGAAGCCTTGGCGAAGGTGGATTGTCATTTAGGTAACACCCACCTTCGTTAAAACTTCGGTGGGCAGGTGCGGTGAGGGCGGGATTCGAACCCGCGGTACAGTTTGACCCGTACGGCAGTTTAGCAAACTACTGATTTCAGCCACTCATCCACCTCACCGGGCTGATAAAGCCTTTTCCCTTTTGGAAAGGGCTGCAAAAATAGGGATAGGGAACTTAAATACCTAAAATAAATTCAGGGAATTTACATGGCTGCCAGCTGCACCTTCTGGGTCAATTCCATTACGTTTTCACGGAAAATAGAATCGGTATCCATCAGGTCTTTCACCGTCTGGCAGGAATGGATAACCGTGGTATGATCACGGCCTCCGAAATGTTCTCCGATCGTTTTAAGGGAGTTCTTGGTAAAAGCTTTAGCCAGGTACATAGTGATCTGGCGGGCCTGCACGATCTCACGCTTACGCGTTTTCTGCAATAATTTATCGTAAGGAACATCAAAATATTCACACACCATTTTCTGAATGGCATCGATGGTAATTTCTTTGCTGCTGGTCTTGACAAAATTGCGCAATACTTTTTTGGCCAGCTCCACGTCGATGTCTTTTTTATTCAAAGACGACTGTGCCAGCAGGGAGATCAACGCCCCTTCCAGTTCGCGTACATTGGTATTGATATTGTATGCCACATATTTGACCACTTCTTTGGGCATATCCAACCCATCGTTCTTCATCTTGCGCTCCAGGATCTCGATTCTTGTCTCATAATCAGGTACCTGCAAGTCTGCACTCAATCCCCAACGGAAACGGCTCAGCAACCGCTCCTGCATACCGTCCAGGTCTTTTGGCGCTTTATCTGAAGTGAGTACCAGCTGTTTGCCACTCTGGTGCAGGTGGTTGAAGATGGCGAAAAAAGCATCCTGGCTTTTTTCTGCGCGGCTGAAGAACTGCACATCATCAATGATCAGCACATCGATCAACTGGTAAAAATGTATAAAATCGTTGATGGCATTATTACGGCTATGGTCCTGGAACTGGTTGATGAATTTCTCACTGCTCACATACAATACCACTTTACCGGGATGCATCCTTTTAACGTCGTTTCCAATGGCCTGGGCAAGGTGCGTTTTACCCAATCCAACACCACCGTAAATCACCAGGGGGTTGAATGAGTTGGCGCCAGGTTTCTCAGCTACCGTTTTGCCCGCCCGCCTGGCCACACGGTTACAATCTCCCTCTATAAAAGAGTCGAAAGTATACATCTGGTTGAGCTGGGGATCGATCTGCATTTTCTTCAGACCGGGAATAACAAAGGGATTCTTCACCGGGTTGTCGATCACCAGCGGAAAATTCATTTCATTGTTATTATAGGTCTTCATGCCGCTGGCAGGCACGTCCATAGAACCATTGCGGCCATTGGTGTTGCCGCTGTCCACCATAATACGGTATTCCAGCCGGGCTTCTTTGCCCAGCTCCCGCTTAAGGGTCTTGGCCAGCAGGTTTACATAATGCTCTTCGAGGTATTCATAAAAGAACTGACTGGGCACCTGGATCATGAGTACGTTCTCTTTCAGTTCTACCGGGTTGATAGGCTCAAACCATGTTTTGAAATGTTGCCATTCTACAATGTCTTTGATGATCTTCAAACAATTGCTCCATACTAATTCAGCGCTCTTAACCATAGATGAAAACGAACGAGTTTATATAATGAGTTATAGTAGTATGCCCCCTTTCTTACACTCCCCATTAAGGTACCCAAAAAATACATACGAGTCTGCGAATATGTAGACTTTATGTTGAAAAAAAAATTTTTTATTCCCTTGTTTTTTTCATTAGGAAAACAGTTCACAGCCCGCAGCGTTAAGATACACTTTAAATGACAGTAAACGAAGATTTTTTAAGCCAACAGTGAATTTTAATATTAGTTTTGTCTCTTTCAAAAAAACATAGTATGTCGTATGAGATTACAGGCAAACTGGTAGCCCGGTTTGAGATTGTGCAGCGCACCGAAACATTCAAGACAAGGGAGTTCGTGATTGAAAAATCAGAAGATATTGGTGGAAGAGTTATTACCAATTATGTTAAGTTCCAATGCGTGCAGGATAAAACCGCCATGCCGGACCGCTTCAACATTGGTGATGATGTAAAAGTGCAGTTCAACATTAAAGGAACCAAGTGGGTGAAAGACGGGCGTGAAAATTATATTACCAACCTGGACGCCTGGAGAATGGAAACGGTTAAACTGTCGCAGGAATCGGGACAATCCGATTACAATGACATGCCACCTCCTGCCGAGATGGTAGACGACCTGCCCTTTTAGGTATGCAATCACAGATTACGCTCAAACTCAGTCCCGCTGAAGCGGCCGATGCTGCAATCGTGCGCAATTATATTGCACGCTCGGCCGGCAAAACCGATGCGGCCATTACAGGTTATCATATCCTCAAACAATCCATCGATGCCCGTGGCAGACAGGTATGGATCAACCTCACGGTACTGGCTTTTATTGACGAACCCTTTCACCTGCGGGAAAATATTCGCGTATCATTCAGGGATGTGAGCCGGTCACCCTACAGTGTAATCATTGTGGGTGCAGGTCCAGCCGGTTTATTTGCAGCATTGCGCCTGCTGGAAGCCGGCATCAAACCGGTGATCCTGGAAAGAGGTAAAAATGTGCGGGACCGCCGCCGCGACCTCGCTGCACTGAACAAGGCGGGTATCGTGAACCCGGAAAGCAATTATTGTTTTGGCGAAGGTGGAGCAGGCACTTATAGCGACGGTAAATTGTATACCCGCAGTAGTAAGCGTGGCAACATCAATCGCGTCTTGCAGCTTTTTCACCAGTTCGGCGCCGAAGAAAATATTTTATATGAAGCGCATCCGCATATCGGTACCAATAAATTACCGCATATCATCACGGCGATGCGGCAACAGGTTATCGATGCCGGCGGTGTTTTTCTTTTTGAAAAAAAACTGACCGACCTGGTCATCAGCCAGCAGGAAATCAAAGGCGTTATAACAGCCGATGGAGAGATATTGAAAGCCGATGCTGTTGTATTGGCAACCGGCCATTCTGCCCGCGATGTATTCGAACTGCTGCACAGGAAAAATATCCTCATAGAGGCCAAACCTTTTGCACTTGGTGTTCGGATTGAGCATCCTCAGTCGTTGATCGATTCCATACAATACCACAACCCCATTCGCGACCCATTCCTGCCACCTGCATCTTACGGCGTAGTAGAACAAGTTAACGACAGAGGGGTTTTCAGCTTTTGCATGTGCCCCGGTGGCATCATTGCTCCTGCTGCCACCCATCCCGGCGAACTGGTAGTGAACGGCTGGAGCCCCAGTAAGCGCAACAATGTGCATGCTAACAGCGGCATGGTAGTACAAATAACATTGGAAGATGCTCAAAAACATTTTGCGCGCACGAGGCCCCAATTATTATCCTCACCGCTACTGTTGATGTATTTTCAACAAGCCGTTGAACAAGCCGCATACCAGGCCGGGGGTGGTGCATTGGTAGCACCCGCTCAACGGGTGGTTGATTTTTGTATGGGCAACGCGTCTACCGACCTGCCTGACTGTAGTTACCTGCCCGGTATCACGCCTGCAAATCTTGGCGCCGTGCTGCCTGGCTTCGTATATCAAAGTCTTCAGGCCGCATTGAAAGCATTTGGCAATAGAATGCGTGGATATTACACGAACGATGCGGTGGTGGTAGCAACAGAAAGCAGGACCTCTTCTCCCGTACGCATCCCCCGGCACAACCAAAGCCTGGAACATCCCCAGATCAAAAAACTGTATCCCTGTGGTGAAGGCGCCGGCTATGCCGGAGGAATTGTTAGTGCAGCGATGGATGGAGAGCGGGTGGCCGAACAGCTGATTTTAAAACTACAAGCTTAAAAATAAAGGAGAGGTGGAAACCTCTCCTGCCCCAATATAAATCAACGTCTGAGAAAAATTACAGTGATTGTTATTCTGACCAACAAGATGGAAAAGTCAGAGAGTCAGAGATAGCAAGCCATCTTCCCCCCGGATATGACCGCTATCTCTTATGATCAGGTACTTTTTAAGTTACCCTCAACTCCCTTTCATGAAGCAAACTTAGGTGAGCGGAATGGCCCAGCATACGTGAAAAACACCCATTTTTTAGGGGAAAATCACCCTCTTTTACAGCACTACAATGCCGTTCCTGATGGCGTAGATAGCCAGACCTACCCGGGTAGTTACATTGAGTTTCTGGAAAAGAGCATCCCGGTAGCCGTCTACCGTACGTACGCTCACGCCCATTTCATCGGCAATTTCTTTATAGGTCTTATCGGTGCAGGTCCAGCGGAGAAAAGCCAGTTCTTTTTCATTCATCATAGAACGCAAGCCTTCTTCGCTGATATATTTGTCATTGGCTTTCATACGGGGTGTAAGCAGCTCGTTATAATAATACCCCTTTTCATATACATGGTGCAGTGCATCGCGAAGCTCTTCCGGTTCACAGTCTTTGAGAATGTAACCCCTTGCGCCGTTTTTCAGCATACGGATGACCACCAGGTCATTCTTGATCATGCTCAACGCCACTACTTTAACCTGGGGGTGATGCTGTTTGATCCAGCGGGCCGTTTCAACGCCATCCATTACCGGCATGGTAATATCCAGCAGTGCAATATCCGGTAGTCCTTTTTCTTTAAGCTGTTCAATGAACTCCTCGCCATTGCCTGCCTCTATGGTTACCTTGAAATCCTGTAACATATTGATCAGTACGGCCAGGCTTTTGCGTAGTACCACATGATCATCTACCAATGCAATCTTAATCATAATTATGTGCTTTAAATAAAAGGTTAACGATGGTACCTCTGTCCTCTTCGCTATGAACGGTAGCCTGGGCGCCTATTATTTTTGCCCGTTGTTCAATACTGAGCAATCCGATACCGGGTTTGAACCCTTCTTTTTTACGATCAAAACCTTTGCCATTGTCTTTGATCATGATCTGGATATCCTCTTCCTGTTTAAAAATATTGATACTTACATGGGTGGCGCCCGAATGTTTCACCATATTGTTCAACGCCTCCTGTATCATACGGAACAGGAAAATGGTTTTGTTTTTATCTACCGCCAATGGCTCTACCTGCGTACTGAAAGTGGTAGTGAACAATCCTGTTTTTTCCAACTGCTCCAATTCATGCCTGATGGCTATGATCAGACCTTCTTCCAATAACCTGTCGGCATAATACCCGGCACTCAACGCCCTCAGTTCACGGATGGCTTTACCCACCAGTTCAGAGATATCATTCAGTTTTTCATTGCCGCCCACTTCCATGGCCAGGATGCTCAGGTTTACTTTGGCAAGGCTCAGTATCTGCCCTACATTATCGTGTATTTCCTGGCTCACTGTTTTGAACGTCTGTTCCTGCATTTCCAGCTGTGCCTGCAACAACTCTTGTTGTACCTGTGCCTCCCTGACTTTTTTCTCCAGCAACATTTTCTTTTTACTCCTCAAAAAATTAAGCACCACCAACAGCATCATGAAACCAAACAGCAATACAAAAAAGCTGCCGGTGAGTACCGCTATGATCAGATTGTTTTTTTCTTCCTGCATAATATGAAAGCTGTTATGAAACAGCCGTGTAAAATTATACTCAAAACCTGGGGGATGATATTATAAAGATACAGACCCATGAACTTAATGTTCGCATGCTGTAGGGTTTTATGCAATACGAATGACGAGCCGGTCCCGGAAAAGTAGGCAAATATGCCCACAGCCATCCAGAAATCAGGTAAAGAAAGCACATTCTCTTCTCCCGCATTGATGAATAACTCGTAAAAATAAATACAGGAAAGAATTATAAAACAAAGGCCGTGCAATGCCATCAAATAAAAATAGGGTTCTATATACACGTATAAAAAAAAGAACAAGAACAGGTAGTTAGCGATAATAACGACCGCCACACTTTCGGTTATTTTTTTTAGCGCCGAGTTTTTAAAGACTTTCCAAAAAAAACGGCCGTAGAAAATGGTTTCCATAATGCTTACCCATAGATAGATATGGACATTACCATTGGGACAGTCAGTCCGGTTAAATGTAGTCCAATAATACGTAGCTCCAATTTCTGCATATAACACAAAAAATAAAAAAGGAATAGCGTACACATACCAGGTGCCCTTTAGCTTTTTATAACTAAAAAAAGCTGCTACCAGGCTAATGAATTCAGATATGACGCTTAAAGATATATGCATATAATTGGATTTCTCAGCTAGTGGCACTGGACAACCCCGCTTGCTTCTTTCTGCATAGTATGAAAGCTGTTATAATGCATACTCATTTAATGGCTGTTTTGTGCATCTCCGAACTCAATAATTTTGTCTGCTTTTTCCTGATTAATACAAATGCGACCACAGGGCTCCCATACAAAAGTACACTCAACACCTGGCTGATAAAACTATAAAGAGGTAAACCCATTATCCGCATAGACGGATTTTTTAATATACTATGCATCACAAAGGAAAGACTTGTTCCAGTGAAGAAAATGAATATTCCCGATGCGATCCAAAAAGGGGGTAGTGTCAATATCGAATCTCCTTCTTCAGAATACAAGAATAACTCATAAAAATAGACACAACATAAAAGAGTAAGGTATAGGCCCGCTACTGTATATCCATAAAAAAAAGGTTCAATATAATGCTTGAAAAAGAAAAATAGGGACAAAAAATAGAAGGCCAGGAGAGAGGTGAAGACAACGATCAATTTCCTGAAAAAAGCGTTTTTAATTTCAGTATAAAGAAAATAGCTCAAGAACCCTAGCATCACAATAACTACCCATACATAAATATGTGTATTGTCCCGTTCTTCCGGCTTCAAAGTAGGTGATATAACATACTTAAAATAACCGGCTCCTAATTCTGCGTAAAGGATAAATGCCAGATAGTAAATAAAATAAAAATAGATAGTCCCTTTCAGAAACTTGTAATTCCACAGTGCCGCTAAGAGGCAAATCAATTCCACAATATGATTCAATTCTATTCGCATACTATTACCATGTCCGGATATTAAGCAACCCTATTCGCTGTAGCTTACTCGTAAAATATTATAAGCTATCCATTTTATTATGGCTGGGTTTGTCCAACATTATAAGGGGGCGTTGGCGTTGTCACACCACCGTACGGATTTGTAGGATCCGGAACAGGTGTTGCATCAGTTTTAGCTCCTTCCCTGCCATAGCTTTCCTCAATGTGTTTGTTGAATTGATGTTTGTGCTTTCCATTACCTGATGTAGCATCCGCTATGTACACGCTGGGGGTCATCAATACACTCAGCTTGTTATCCTTCTGACTAATATAGGGCAGGAAACTGATACACCGGTCATCAGGATCGGTGATATTCATGCCTATCAATTCCTTTTCCGCAATATCCAGAAAAGCCCTGAGTTCTGCAATGGTATAACTAATCGATTCCCGGTAATATGGTGTTCCCGCAAACTGTTTGCGGTATGCATCAATACCTTGCCTCGCTTCGGAGGCCGGTACATGTTTGCCTTTAGCTTTATTCATGGTATAGAGTTTTTGGTTGATCGGTAAAAATAAACAACGGCGGAGACCCCGCAACCGTTTTTTCACCCATTTTTCAGGAATGTTTCCGCTGGTGTAAATATTTCACCAATCAGTACGCTGAATGATTAAATTTGAATTCAATCATCTTTCTACCATGCAGAATATACTGGAACTAACCAACCTCAGGAAATATTACGCCACCCAGAAAGCGGTGGACGATATCAGTTTCTCCATCGAAAAAGGCAGCATATTCGGGCTACTCGGTCCCAATGGCGCCGGCAAAACCACGCTGCTGCGCATGATCACGGGTATTTTCTATCCCGACAGCGGTCATATACAATTCGACGGCAGAACTTTCAACCCCATCGAAGACGTACTCAAGATCGGGTATATGCCGGAAGAAAGAGGACTGTATAAAAAAATGAAAATTGGCGACCAGGTCATGTACCTGGCGCAGTTGAAGGGACTTAGCCGGCAAGATGCATTAAAGCAAATCAAATTCTGGTTCAAAAGGCTGGAAATGGAAAGCTGGTGGACCAAGAAAGTAGAAGACCTGAGTAAGGGCATGAGCCAGAAACTGCAATTTGTTACTACCGTACTCCACGAACCGCAACTGATTATACTGGATGAGCCTTTCAGCGGCCTCGACCCGCTCAACGCCAACCTCATCAAAGACGAGATCTATGGCCTTGCCCAGCGTGGCAGCACGGTTATTTTCAGCACCCATCGCATGGAGCAGGTGGAAGAGATCTGCGACCATATTGTATTAATGAACCTGGGCAAAAAAATACTGGATGGAACAGTTGGCGATGTGAAACAACAATTCAAAGAAAATAAATTCAGCATCAAATTACAAGAGTTGCCTGCACATACCAGTAGCCCGGCTTTCAATGTAATTGATCAGCAGGCGAATGCCTTCACTGTAAAGATCAACGAAGGCCATAAAAGCAACGACGTGCTGCAATTCTTTCTGCAGCAGCAATGTACCATCGAAGCTTTCCAAGAGATACTGCCTTCGCTCAATGATATTTTCATTCACCTCGTAGAAGGTAGTAAAGCAAAGACAAGACAATTTAATGACTCAATGGCTCAATAGCGCAATTACTCAATGATATTCTGACAACTATCAACCACCATCTCCATGAATAAGACTTTACTTGTTGCCCAACGTGAATTTCTTACACGGGTGCAGAAAAAAACTTTCCTGCTTTCGACCATCGGTCTCCCCCTGCTCATTTTCAGCCTCTATGCAGGCATTATCTATTTTTCGGTCAAATCAACCGATCATTTCAAAGTAGCGGTGATCGATAAAGCCCATCTTTTCAATGGCAGTATCGATGACAAAAAAACAACCGAGCTCATCTTCAATTTTGTAAACGATGATACCGCGTCTGTTCAAAAGCAACTCGACAATCATACTTATGATGCCTACCTGTATGTGCCTGCAGGCTTTTCAATCAGCTCGCCTTCCGATTCGCTCCAATTGCGCTCCGGCAAAGCCATCGGCCTGCTAACCCGTGAAACCATCCAGAAACGCATCAGTGGTGCACTGGAAGAGAAGCGGCTTTTGTCGATGAATATTTCCAAGCAGCAGCTCGACAGCGCCAGGGCCGAAAAAGATTATATCCGTTTTTCCAATGCTGCCGGTAAAACAAACAACGATTCCAAAGTAGGTATAAGCTATGCTGTAGGGATGATTTCAGGTTTCCTCATTTACATCATCCTGTTCCTTTATGGCACCATGGTGATGCGTGGAGTGATGGAAGAAAAAGTCAACCGCATTGCCGAAGTGATCGTGAGCAGCGTAAGGCCTTTTCAACTGATGATGGGTAAAATACTGGGCATTGGTTCTGTTGGATTGGTTCAATTTGTTATCTGGATAGTGCTGGTGTTTGGCCTTCAACTGATCCTCCCTATGATCTTCCCCGATCTTGCAACGCAAATGCAAGCACAGCCGATACAACCCGGTACGGTGGGTGCTGCACAAGCGATGAAAGCCAGCGGGGCGATGGGCGGCCTCATGAGCGGACTCAGCGACATCAATTTCCCGCTGATCATTGGCTGTTTTATTTTTTATTTCATGGGAGGATATTTCCTCTATTCATCGCTCTTTGCTGCGGTGGGCAGTGCGGTAAACGAAGACCCGCAGGATGCACAAAGCCTGTTGCTGCCCATTATGATGCCGGTAATATTTGCGTTGGTGATCATGACCAAGGCCGTCAACGACCCCAACAGCAGCCTGGCCGTATTTGGAAGCCTGTTTCCCTTCACATCACCCATCGTAATGATGGCCCGTATCGCTCATGGCATTCCCGATGGCGTTACATTGATCCAGTTGCTGGTGAGTATGGCATTGCTGGTAGCAGGTTTTCTTTGCACCACCTGGCTGGCCGGCAAAATCTATCGCACAGGTATTCTCATGTACGGCAAGAAAGTTACCTGGAAAGAAATGTGGAAATGGGCGTTTCGTAAGAATTAATTTATTGTAAAGCGATCCGCACACTAACACCTGCACGCGTTTGGGTACTGGGCGCCGATGTCGAAATATAAGGGATCGTTTTTCTTTGGTCGTAGAAGAATTTGATGTTGATCCTGCTGTTCAACACATAATCAACGGCAGGAGAGATCGTAATTTCTTTTTGTCCGCCTGTACCATAAGCATTACTCTGGTCGAGCCTGCTGTTGCTGTTAGATACGTCACGCATCGACAGATCAAGCTTCAGGTTCAAATCATTCACCAGTTTCTTGCTGTTGGCGCCTGGTATCTTGAAAGGCAGGTTCACCCCACGTTTGCGCCAGCTGAACCCAAAGATCCATTCCGTAGCACGGCTTTCGGTCAGTTGATAGTCAATCAGGCTAAGACTTAATTGCCTGCTCTTCCGGTATTCAAATTTAAGGTTGAGTTGTTTGATCGTAGTTACATCCACTCCAATCAAGGGCTCAAATTTTTCCTGCATAGTCATATTGGGTACCAGGAAGAAAGGAATATAGTTGCCGCTTACCGTATCAATAAATCCGGGCGCATTGAAACGGAAAGGATCACGGTACAACAATGCACTATTGAAACTATTCATGCTCAACTGGCCACTATACGCATGTGTAAGCGTAATGCCACTGAACACCGAAGCCAGGGCAGGTATCTTACTCAAACCTGTATACGTGACACGCCAGTTCGGCTTAGGCATAATGCCTTTGAACGGATTAGAAGAGATTTTTCCATTCGACTGGTTGATCAAAGCAATACTGTTAGGGTCTTTGCCGGTATATGCGGCCAGGAATGCAGGCACCAGCACATCCTGCGAATAACGCCCATAACCCGTTGCAAACCCATCAGCCCCGAATTTCTGTGTTCCGGGCAACGCCTGCCAATAAGGGTTCGCGGCAGCCACACGGCGCGACACGATGATACGATTGTTCTCGAATGTTTTGAACAGATCGGATATTTCATTCGGATTTCCCTTCTGGAACAAAGTATTGAGTGCAATGTAGGATACACTGAACCCGCCGGTAGCCAGGGGATTGAGATGCCTCATCGTACCATTACCCAAAGTATCCTTGAACAATTCTGAATAGTCTTTCGAAAAACTTTTTTCAAGATTGAGGTCGATCACCAGGTCGCGTATCGGTTCTATCTGCGCTGTTATGTTGAGCCGCTGTTCAAAATTCTGCCGGTACAGGAAATTGAACGTACTATCCCTGCTCAACAATCCTTTCGCTGCTTTTTCGTTCAGCCAAGTAGTATCAGGCTGCCGCCCGAAAACATAATCCAGTCCTGGCGCCATCGTATTCCAATCCTGCCCCAGCAGTTTGGTCTTATCCATATAACCGGGCACCCGGCTGTGATAATTCTCCGCATAATTCACCGTCACCCCCTTAATCATAGTGAGTAACCGGCCCGCAGTTCTTTCCAATCCATTCAATTCCGGTAGCTGACTGGCTTTCAATAAACGTTGTGCAATCCGTTCATCACGCTTTCGCTCTCTCCATTTACGCAATGCATCTGCCCGCGGCTTTCCCGTAAGACCACGCAAAGCTTCTTCTTTGGTGGGAAGCGTAGACCCCAACAGGTTGTTGTTCGGTTTGGCCGGCCCTCCAGTTTTGGGCTTAGGCGGTGGTATGTTGTCCAATGCCCGCAACCACCTCGATTTTGCATACAGGCTGGCAAAATTAAACTGCGCATTCATATTGTTTTCCTGCGAGTTCTCAATGGTATTTCCCAAACCGGGCGCCAGCAAGCTTCCCCCAATCCAGTTATACGAAGTACCATAACTGTAACGAGCAGTAATCCAGTCTGTCAGCGGAATCTTGTTTAGCGGAATGTTATACCCGAGTATAGCTTTTTGCTGGTAAAGCGTATTCCTTCCCCCTTTGAAAAAATTATTCCGCACCGAATCTTTCTTCGCTTTGGTATCGATCCGGCCATAAGGCTCATCCACACGCCCATTATTAGTAGCAGAAAAATCAAAGTTGAGCGAATGGGTCAGATCCCAACGCATATTATAATAACGGTCGAACGTAAAATATTTATCGTAGGTAGTGTCCACACGATCTACCTTACTGTCGATCGTATTCACAATCCGCGGGATGAACTCTCCGAACTGCCGGTTCACATCGGCCCTGAAACTAAGATAGGAAGGCATGGGGCTGAAGTTGAAATCCCGCAGGAGCGACAGCCAGGGCGAACGGCTGCGCACCAGTTTTTTAAATGGCTCCACAAAACGGCTCGATCTGTTATAAGTATAACCCAACCCTCCACGGTGCCTCACAACCGTGTTCTGTTGCACAATGGGGCTGCTTTGTTGCATCTCTGTATAAGAATAACTGAAATCAAAATTGCTCAGCTTCAACAGGCCCGGTTTTTTGCCCGGCAATATCCGCACGTTGGTAAAGTTCAATGTTTTGATGGTGGTCTGGTCAATCGCCGCATTACGTATGGAATCCCGTTGCGCTTGTGTCTTAGCCGCATTGAGTTTATCCTTGTAACGGATATCCATATCATAAGGATCATACTCAGGTGTGTACACCGTACGGTTGATGCTCGCATATACCGGTACCGACAACCGTGCTCCTTTGGGAACCAGTTTACCTGCATCAATATTGGTGGCCACATCAAATTGCATCAGGTTATCCCGCGCTCTTTCGTTCACCCGCTGTTCAATAGAACCAAAACCTTGTGTATGCGTATTGGCTGATACCGACAAAGTACCCAGGTCTGCCATCTGCACATCTACCCTGCCCAGTGCGGCCCATCCGCCATGTTCGTCCAACTCCGATAAACGAAGCTCATTCACCCACATTTCGGTGCTCAGCATGGGGCCATCTACTTTATATGGATTCTCAACCCCTACCAGCATACCCCTCAATTCTCCCAGGTTGGGATTACCCAAAATGGAAAAGGTTTTATTGCCTACTCTTTCGCGATAAATAGTAGCGGGCGAAGCGCCTTTGCTATTCCTGCGCGTTTTCATATCAATCAGTTCCCGCAGGCTGAAATCGAGGTTGTTATCGGTGGGCCATACTTTTTCTTCCTGTCCAACCGGGTAATTACCCGGTGGTGTGATCCTCAATGGTATCTTGATCTCGTAGTAGTTGTTCAGGAAATCCTGGCCAATACGTATGATGGCATTCAGTTCGCCGTCTTTCACCACGCGTTGTCCTGTTACAGATTCTGCGTGTATATACATAGACAACTTGCCGTATTGCCTGATATCCATGTTCAGCGTTTTGAACACGCCCCTGGAATCTCCACTCGCCAGGTTGCTGATGCGCAAGCTCATCGCCTGTTCGTTCTGCTGCAGGTTCACGCCGTTATTGCTGAGTATCTGCATCCGTTGTACATCGGGTGGCATAATATAATTCACCGGCTGGCGGCTGCTGTTTTCTTCCAGGTTAACAGCCAGTGTATTAAAACTGGTGCCCGAATTGTTATTCACTGGTACATAAGAACCGGTAGTATCTATCTGGAAAGCGAACTGCCTCCACACATTACGTACCAGGTCGAGCTTTGCAAAACGCAACACCACAGAATCATCAAAGCCCGTCAGGTACATGCGCATGAAACGGATCGATTTGAAATCGGGTATATTCCCTATTTTCCTCGTGTATGATCTGATGGGTATGCGGAATAAGAACCAGTTTTCCACGTGCGTGGAACCATCGGCAGCGTTCACGGTTACCCGTCTTTTATCGGTGATATAAGGAGAAGTGCCTACATCCATACCTGGAGCTATCGGTATCTCGTATTCGTAATACGATTCATTTTCGTTCAGCGTATTATCGCGGTTGAGGTCTTCATTATCGGGGTACAAAGTGGCGGCAGAAGTGAATTGCCCGTTTGTTGTAGCCACCGGTGAATTACCCTGCGGGTTGTTATAATTCTTGTACCTGCCCAAAATACCTGTACCGGCCTGGTCGAACGTAGCATCGCGATACCATTTGTAATTATCGCTTGCAGGGTCATCATAAGTTTTCTTATACACTTCAGAACCCGTACCAAAATTATTGGCAAGCCTGTCCAGCACATACGATTTCTTTCTTCGCTCTCCTGCATCGTCCAACCCGTCGAAACCCACATCCTGGTAAGGCCTGTCATCCGGATTATTGCTGAAAGCCTGCGTAACCTGTATGGGATTCACTGGTGTTTTTCCCCAGGTATTGCTGCTGTCTACCGCCGCAGGAATATTAGGTGTGTTCATCCCGTTCTCATAAAAACGTTTGCCGTCTTTCAGGATATCTTCGCTCACATCACCAAAGTTCAAAAACAGTTTACCTCCTTTACTGCCGGGATTTTTGATGAAAGGGTCCTGCACCCAGGCTTCTACAAATTCAATATTACCCGTTTCAAAATCGGTCTGGTCGAGCGCACGCATCAGGCCTCCCCAGCGGCTCGAGGGTCTGGTAAGTTTACCCGCAGCCGTTAGTTCTGTTGAGCGTGTTTCGAAATTATACGGCCCTTTTTCAGTAGGATAAAAAGCCAGGTCAAACGTAGGCGTTTGTACATCGGTAATATTGGTTGTTCGCTGTGGGAAAAGTTCTTTGGTGAATACCTGCCGCACCCGGGGGTCGCTCAGTTCATCGAGGTTTCTGCGCAAAGGGTTATTGGGACTATTTTTGTCCTGCAGGTTGGGTTCAATATTATACCAGGCGAGTTTGGCCCTGTTAAAATTGTAATCAATTGAATCGGTTAAAGTAGCTTCAGGAAATTTGGGATTGCCTGCCGGCGTTGAAGCCAATGCCCAGGATACAAAGGGAAAACGCAGATCAATGTTGGTACGCGTTCCTTCAAAGTCATCAATATAGATCAACCCCTGACTTCCCTTGCCTATCTGTTGCGGGTGCCCGGGCTTAAGTACCGCCGCCTCACCGTAAGCACTGATGGCTGACTTTGCTTTCGTAGAATAAAAAGGCAGTTTGTTCAGCATACGGGTGAGTCCCGGCCATTCCGACTGGTAGCTGAAATCTACCCCATACATGGTATTACTGATGGGGTCATTTCCATAATCCATCTTGGTAAAGAAAGGCCTTTCACCCAGGTGCTCCACCATAGCGCCTACCGCTAATTTTTTATTGGCGATATAATCCAGTCGCAATGCAGAAAATCCCCGCTGTTGCATGCCGAACGTAGCATTGTTCTCGAACGATACATTCACCGGCACATTGGAATTGATGATGGCCTGGTTGAGGATCTTCACCGAGCCCAGGTTATAGTCCACCGTAAAATCCGCTCCTTCCCGCAGTTTTTGTCCCCCTGCCGTTACCGACACCGACCCCGGCGGAATATTGAACGCATTGAGCAGGATATCGGAGCCGCCGCCGCCACTGCCTCTTACCTGCCCCTGCATCACAAAGCGATTCAGGTTAGCGTAGGTTTGTGCAATGGCTTTGATCGAATCGTACAATTGATAATACAGATATTTTTTCTTGATGGCAGGAGACATGCCTGCAAATGCAAGTGTGTCCAGGTCGCGGCCAAATGGCTCCAGTACAGGAAACACAATGCGGCCCGACTGCGGCAATACCGTGAATCCTTCCACATAATCGAACACACCATCCGGCTGCGGGTCGTTACGGCTGTTGAGCCGGTCGAGGTTCAGTATGCGCAATAAAGGCTGACCGTCTACCGCCTGTGAAGTTTCGGGCAGGTATCTTTTGAGGCCTCCGCTGGGCTCCTGGTAAAGTACATTCAACTTAAAATCTTCACGCTGGATACCGCCGAACACATCCAGCGAGTACACGTTCTTCATCATCCATCCCCAGATAGGTAATTGTGTTCTTTGCGAAGTGGCTTTCAGCAATTTCAGGAACAATACTTTCTGCACACCTTTGGAAGAATCCAGCGCCACATCCTGCGAAAATTCTCCCACCTGGTATACCCTTCCGTTATAAGTATACTGGTAAGCCACTGCCAGCACTTCATCGGGCTGCAATTGAAGGTTCAGTGAGAGAAAACCTACTTGCGGGTTAAAATAATATTCCGTTGTATTCAGCTTACGTGCAAAAGTCTTTTCGTAATCGTCCACTGCATGCAACCCTCTTGCCTGCAACAAGCCATTGATGATGGCAGGGTTGCGTGCACTGGGATTGCTGGCCAGCGAGTTGTACAGGTTGTTGGCGCCATTAAAAGGAAGTGGACTGCCACTTTGCGAAATAATTGACGGGTTATACGGCGTCTGCTCACCCAGGTCCATCAACCCAACGATATCCCTTGCATCGGTAGTGGCACCCGTACGGTTGGTCACCCATACTTCCATCCGTTGTATCTGCACCTGTGAATTCACCACCGGCAGGTTCTTCATCACCGTATTGTATTGCTTGCGGAAATATTGTCCGAGTAAGAAATGCCTGTTCTCTTCATAATTATCCAGCGTTTTCTGGAAGCTCTGCGTAGCCGTACCACCCTGTAACATCACCGATTGACGCGATGAACGCTGGTTGGCAACCGCAGCTGTAACAAAAAGTTTACCAAACTGCAGTTTTGTTTTGAGACCGAACAGATTCTGTACGCTGGGAATCAGGGTTCCTTTGGACTGGAAAGAAATATTACCTGCTTCAATACTTTTGATGAGCTCATCATCCATGCCCCTGTAATCGAGCTTCAGCAGGTTATCGAAGCTGAGGTTTGAGAGGGTATTGTAATTGATGGGAAATTTCAGCTTGTCGCCAATATTGGCGTTCACGTTCAGGTTCGCATTCATATCGAAATCGAACCCGCCGTTCTTTCTCGCCCTTTCCGGCAGCGTGGGGTTTTCTATTTTTTGTCCCTGGTAGCCGGCCATGATGTTCACTTCTCCACTGGGACGAATATCCACTTTCAATTTATTGTCAGACCCGCCTATCAGGTTATTGATACCGAATATCCGGTCGAACAATTTATTGTATACGCGCATTTTCGGTCGCTGCGCTTTCTTATTCAGCAAGGTCAGCGCATCGGCCCTTTGTTTGAAATAATCTGCTTCTGCTTGCTGTCCGCTTAGACGCCAGTATTCATCAAAACTGAGATAAGTAGGGGTTCGATAATAACCCTTGCCTATTTTTTCAATGATATAATACTGTTTTGTTTTGGGATCGTATTCGATCCGTCGTTTGATGAGTGAGGTATCGCGCAGATCAAAAGGGTTCCGGCTCTGGGCAGAAAACGCGTCACCGCGACGGTCTGTGATAGGATAACGCAAAGAATCCGTTCGCTGGGCCTTTGTAATAAGGGGGCCGGCTAACAGGATAAGGATGACGCAGATATGAAAGCAGCTGATTTGCCTCAAAGCTGGTTGCTTGGTTAAGTAGAAATGTTTGCGATATCTATAGGTTTTTGAGTGCTTCTTTGATGATGGTTTCCAGGGATGCATCAGCCGCCAGAGAACCCATTGTTTTTTTAACTGCTTGTTCCGCCATCGGTCTTCCGATACCCAGGGCTACCAGTGCGTGCACCGCATCCGCATCAACGGAATGAGGCATACCTGCCATAGCAGGCCCTTGCAGGGCCTGTTTGCCCAATTTATCTTTCAACTCCACGATCAGCCTTTCTGCCGACTTCTTTCCTATCCCTTTGATACTTTCCAACTGCCGGGTGTTGCCTTGCACAATGGCCCGGGTGATCTCCTCGGGTTTCATGCCCGATAACATCATCCTGGCCGTAGTAGCTCCCACGCCCGACACACTGATGAGTTGCAGGAACAATTCCTTCTCTGCCAGTTCGGCGAAACCATACAAAGTATGGGCATTTTCGGTAATATGCAGGTAAGTAAACAGCAGGCCGCTCTCCTTATTGCTGATGGCCGCATAAGTATTGAGGCTCACCTGCAGGTCATATCCTACGCCATTCACATCCACCACTATCCTGGCAGGTGTTTTTACCACAAACTGTCCTCTTACAAAAGCTATCATATATTATTCCAACCAAAAATATAGGATTCGGACTTAATTAAAAAGGGGGTATAAAATGATTTATGGATATTTGCAGTCGTTCAGATTATTAATTCTTTGATTATTAGCGTACGATTAAGATGAAGACTACAGCAGCTATTACCGCAGTAGGCGGTTATGTTCCCAAAGACAAGCTCACCAATTTCGACCTGGAGAAAATGGTGGAAACCAATGATGAATGGATCCGTACCCGTACCGGTATTGAAGAAAGAAGGATTTTAAAAGAGCCCGGCAAAGGCAGCAGTGATATGGCCGTTCCCGCCATTGAAGAGATATTGCGTAAAAAGAACCTCGACCCCAAAGAGATCGATTGTGTGATCTGTGCCACCGTAACGCCCGATATGGTATTCCCGGCAACTGCCAATATCATTTGTGACAAGATAGGCGCTGTGAATGCCTGGGGCTACGATATGAGCGCCGCCTGCAGCGGGTTCATCTATGCCCTTACCACCGGTGCCATGTACATAGAAAGTGGTCGTTTTAAGAAAGTGATCGTGGTGGGGGTAGACAAAATGAGTGCCATCATCGATTATACCGACCGTGCCACCTGCATTATTTTTGGCGATGGAGCCGGCGCTGTATTGCTGGAGCCTGCCACAGATGAGAACAGCGTCAAAGACAGCATCCTCAGGAGTGATGGCAGCGGACGCCACCACCTGCACATGAAGGCAGGCGGATCGGTAAAACCAGCCACCGTAGAAACCGTGCTGGCCAAAGAACATTTCGCTTACCAGGAAGGACAGGCCGTTTTCAAATTCGCCGTTAAAGGCATGGCCGACGTGAGCGCCGAACTGATGGAACGTAACCAACTGACCGGCGACGATGTTGCCTGGCTGGTGCCTCACCAGGCCAACCTGCGCATCATCGATGCAACGGCCAACCGCATGGGATTACCAAAGGAAAAAGTAATGATCAATATCCAGCGCTATGGTAATACCACCGCTGCCACTATCCCGCTCTGTTTATGGGAATGGGAAAGCCGCCTCAAAAAAGGCGACAATGTTGTATTGGCAGCATTTGGTGGTGGATTTACCTGGGGAGCCACCCTCATAAAATGGGCTTATAATACACCCTCTTAAAGAATTGCGTCATGAGTGAAACATTTAACCTCACAGGCATCAGTTCCGTTGCCATGCACACTGCCGGGCACAACAATGCGGAGCATGCCCACCTTACTCCTATTTACGCCACTTCTACTTTTACTTTCGATACGGCGCAGGAAGGGATGGAACGTTTCCTGGGCAGTGATAAGACGAGGATATACAGCCGTTGGGGTAACCCCACGTTTACGGCAGCAGAAGAAACCATTGCAGCCCTGGAAGCATTCGGATTGAAGGATGAACAAGGGAATCCCTTGCAATTGAAAGCTTTGCTGCATGCGAGCGGACAAGCTGCTATGGCTACCCTGTTCCTAAGCAATCTCAAAGCAGGCGACACTGTTTTATCGCATTACTCTTTGTATGGTGGCACTTATGAGTTGATGCATAAGGTATTGGGACAAACCGGCGTTAACATCCGCATCGTAGATATGCGCGATCTCAACGAAGTGGTAGATGCGATCAAAAAAGATAGCACCATCAAGTTGGTGCATATTGAAACACCCGCCAACCCAACCATACAGTGTGTAGATATTGAAGCCGTAACACGCATCGCCAAAGAAAAGAACCTGCTGGTTTCGGTTGACAATACTTTTGCGTCTCCTTATCTTCAGCAACCTTTCAAATACGGAGTAGATTTTGTATTTCATTCCACCACCAAATTCCTCAATGGCCATGGCACTGCTATTGGCGGGGTTTTGTTGGGGAAGGACCTGGAAAAGATGAAAACAAACGTATGGAAATGGCATGTATTGTTGGGCGGCAACAGCAACCCATTCGATGCATTCCTGCTGAGCCAGGGACTCAAGACCCTGGAGTTACGCATGGAAAGGCATTGTGCCAATGCTATGGAAGTGGCGCGTTTTCTGGCTGCTCACCCTGGGGTGGCCCATGTGAATTACACAGGACTCACTTCACATCCCGACTATGCCGTTTCTCAAAAACAAATGAAACATCCCGGCGCCCTCATGAGTTATGAATTGAAGGGCGGCATCGAAGCAGGCAAGCAATTTATCGACCGTTTGCAAATGTGTGTGCGCGCTGTTTCATTGGGAACTGTTGATACATTGATATCGCATCCTGCCAGCATGAGCCATGTAGGTGTTGCAAGAGAAGAACGTCTTAAATATGGCATCACCGATGGATTGATACGCATGAGCGTGGGCATTGAAAACATAGCAGATATTCTCAACGACCTCGACCAGGCTTTAAAACTTCACTAACATGGCAGCTATTCATATCAGAAGAGCGGAAAGATCGGATTGTAAAAGATTATTGGAACTGGTGAGCGAGCTTGCCGTGTACGAGAAAGCGCCGCAGGAAGTAACTGTTACGCTGGAACATTTCGAAAAAAGCGGTTTTGGTAAAAAGCCCGTATGGTGGGCCTTTGTAGCCGAGATCAACGGCAAAGTGGAAGGATTCGCACTCTATTATATACGCTTCAGCACCTGGAAAGGGCAATGCCTTTACCTCGAAGATTTTTTAGTGACAGAAAAACTGCGCGGACTCGGCGCCGGCACCCTGCTGTTCGATCGTGTCATTGCCGAAGCCAAAGAAAAAGGTTTCAGCAGGATGGTATGGCAAGTGCTGGAATGGAATGAACCGGCAATCAATTTTTATAAGAAATATCCTGTTACTTTAGACGGAGA
Source organism: Hydrobacter penzbergensis (assembly GCF_900106985.1). Classification (NCBI taxonomy): domain Bacteria; kingdom Pseudomonadati; phylum Bacteroidota; class Chitinophagia; order Chitinophagales; family Chitinophagaceae; genus Hydrobacter; species Hydrobacter penzbergensis. The sequence goes on from NZ_FNNO01000002.1 coordinate 94,817, forward strand.
ATGGTTGAACGGGATATTGGATTTCTGATTTTTATTCCGTACGTCATCCTGAGCGAGCGAAGCGAGTCGAAGGACCTGCTGAATCTTCGGTCAGATCCCTCGACTCGCTTCGCTCGCTCGGAATGACGATCAAAGTAATTAATTCACCCCGTCTACCTGCGCCTCTTTGTGTATTTTTTGCACCAATCCCTGTAACACTTTTCCCGGTCCAACTTCTGTAAAACGCACAGCTCCATCGGCTACCATGGACTGTACACTTTGTGTCCAGCGAACAGCGCCTGTTAATTGATCAATCAGGTTCTTTTTGATCTCAGCCGTATCAGTTACGGCCCTGGCTACCACATTCTGGTAAACCGGGCAGTTAGCTGTATGGAAAACCGTTGATTCTATGGCAGCAGCCAGTTCTTCTTTGGCGGGGAGCATCAACGGACTATGGAAAGCGCCGCCTACCGGCAATACCAGTGCACGCTTGGCACCTGCAGCCTTCATACGTTCACAGGCAATGTCGATACCTTTTATGGAACCGCTGATAACCAACTGGCCGGGGCAGTTGTAATTCGCAGCCACCACTACTTCACCGGTTTCTGCCTGTACAGCGGCGCAGATCTCTTCTACTTTGGCGTCATCGAGCGCCAGTACAGCCGCCATCGTAGAAGGTGTTAACGCGCAGGCTTTCTGCATGGCCTGTGCTCGGATGCTCACCAATTTCAATGCATCTTCAAACTGTAATACACCGTTGGCAACCAATGCAGAAAATTCTCCGAGTGAATGACCCGCTACCATATCGGGACGCGCATTTTCAATTGCACGGTAAGCGATCACCGAATGCAGGAATACCGCCGGTTGTGTAACATTGGTCTGCTTCAATGCTTCATCGGTGCCGGTGAACATGATATCGCTGATGCGAAAGCCCAGAATGGCATTCGCCTGTTCAAATAAATCTTTTGCAACAGCATTGCTCTCGTATAAATTTTTTCCCATTCCTGAAAATTGGGAACCCTGACCTGGAAAAACATAAGCATGCTTCATATCCTTACTTTTTGATTTTTATTGTTTAATCCAGCTTTGTGCTGATGAGTTTCAGGAACTCACTTCTTGTGGGATTCTTCATGAATTCTCCATCGAAAGCAGAAGTAGTGGTTACCGAATTCTGTTTCTGCACGCCACGCATCATCATACATAAATGTTTGGCTTCAATTACCACTGCTACGCCTAACGGGTTCAATGATTCTTTGATCGCCTCAAGTATCTGCGTGGTAAGCCGTTCCTGTACCTGCAAACGGCGGGAATACACATCTACTACCCGGGCCAGTTTGCTCAGGCCGGTAATCCATCCGTTGGGTATATAGGCAATATGCGCTTTACCGAAAAAGGGCAGCATGTGGTGCTCACACATGGAATAGAGTTCAATGTCTTTTACAATGATCATTTCATTCACTTCCTCCTTAAAGCGGGCAGAATGAATGATACTCCTGGCATCGAGGTGATATCCCTGGGTAAGGAACTGCATGGCCTTGGCCACCCGCTCGGGTGTTTTCAGCAACCCTTCCCGCTCAGGATCTTCTCCCAGGTGTTCCAGTACGCCATGATAATGTTTGATCAGTTTCTCGGTAGTATGTTCGTCGTAATGCTCTTTTTTTGAGTAGGCCATATGGTAAGATTAAGGCTTCATGCGGGATATTCCACGAAATTTCTTTTGGTTTCATACAACCTGACCGTTAGCTCGAGGTGTTCAGGTATTCGCTTACGCAAGAGTTGGTAGATCACCACTGCAATATTCTCTGCTGTGGGGTTCAGGTTGGCAAATTCTACCGCATCGAGATTGAGGTTTTTGTGATCAAACCGGGTATGCACTTCTTCACGTATGATCTCACTGAGATCTTTCAGGTTCATGACATAACCCGTTGCCGGATCAGGTACACCTACCAGTTTCACCACCAGTTCATAATTATGCCCGTGGTAATGCTCATTGTTGCAGAGGCCGAACTCCGCATTGTTCTTTTCCTCACTCCAGGCAGGATTATGTAACCGGTGCGCTGCGTTGAAATGCTCTTTTCTAAAAACGGCTACTTTATGGTTCATCACCTGTTGTTTAGGTTATTCGCCAAAATATTCCACGTAAATGCGTGAAGTTTCATACAATTTAATACAATGCAGCTTTACCTGCTCCGGTAAATGCGGTTCCAACTGTTTCCAGATGCCAATGGCCAGATTTTCGGTACTGCACAACTGTCCGGCCATAAAATCAACATCCATGTTCAGGTTCTTGTGATCCAGTTTGTCAATCACATGTTCCTTGATAATCACACTCAGTTTCTTTACATCGTACAAAAAACCGGTATCAGGGTCAGGATGGCCCTTGATGGTAACAAATAATTCATAATTATGCCCATGCCAGTTCTCGTTGGCACAAACACCGAATACCGCTTCGTTCTTTTCTCTGCTCCAGGCCGGATTAAAGAGTTTATGGGCCGCATTAAAATGTTCCAGCCTTGTTAAGTACACCATTCTTCGCTAAAAATTTGGGCAAAGTTAAGAAAACTCACGAAGTCGGAAAGTTGGCCGGTTTTCCTAACCTTTGCATACATGCGCATCACCATCACTTCCGCTACCGTTGGGGAATGGATGCCCTCCTTTCTCCAGGTCAATACCCTTTATACCGGGCAAAGCCACCGGCTGAAACTCAGCTTTCACCAGTGTGGTGTGGGTATGCTGGCAACAGCGGTATCCTTATCTCGACTAATCGCCGAAGAAAAACCCGATCTGATCATACAGGCAGGTATTGCCGGCACTTTCGATCCTAAAACCCCGTTGGGCAAACTGGTGGTTGTAAAAGACGAAACATTGGGTGATATGGGTGTGGAAGAAGATGGCCGATGGAAAGATATTTTCGATCTCAGGCTCGAAAAAAGCAGCTATCATCCTTTTGAAAAAAGAAGACTGCCCAATCCCTGGCTGGCACAGTTCAACCTGCTGAAATTACCGGAGGTCAGCGCCATTACAGTGAATGAGGTTACCACACGTGCCGACAGGATGGAACAGTTAGTAAAAAAATACAATCCGCATACCGAAAGTATGGAAGGCGCCGCACTGCATTATGTATGCAGGGAAGCGAATATCCCGTTCATACAGGTAAGGGCTATTTCCAATTATGTAGGCGAGCGTAACAAAGAGCACTGGAAGATTAAAGAAGCCATCGATAGCCTGAATGAACATTTGTTGAAGTATGTAGAGAAGCTTTATAAAATCAAATGACTCAATGCAAACCATAATCGTATGACACTCGGTTTTTCTCCCTGTCCCAATGACACTTTTATTTTCGATGCCCTGGTCAATCACAAGATCGACACCGAGGGACTCGATTTTGAAGTAGTGTTGGAAGACGTGCAAACCCTCAACGAATGGGCCTTGCAGGGAAAGCTCGATATTTCCAAGATCAGTTACGGCGTACTGCCCCTGGTGCTGGAACAATATGTGGTGCTGAACAGCGGTGGCGCATTGGGCGTAGGCGTAGGACCATTACTGATTGCCAAAAAAGCCATTGATATGGCCAATGTAGACCAACTGACTGTAGCTATACCAGGCATCAATACCACTGCACATATTTTATTCTCACAGGCATTCCCCAAAGCCCAAAACAAATCTTTCCGGGTATTCCATGAAATCGAGCAACTGGTACTCAATGGAACGGTTGACCTGGGCGTGATCATCCACGAGAACAGGTTTACTTACCAGCAAAAGGGATTGCATAAACTGATGGACCTGGGTGAATATTGGGAACGGCACACAAAAGTGCCCATACCATTGGGCGGCATCGTAGTGAAGCGCAATATGGAAACCGCACTTGCAGAAAAAATCGACAGGCTCATTCGCAAGAGCATTGATTATGCCTTTGCACATTATCCGCATTTATCTGATTATATCAAACAACAGGCACAGGAAATGAGCGAGAAAGTGATGCGCCAGCACATCGATCTCTATGTGAACAACTATTCACTCTACCTGGGAACCGATGGCAAGCAGGCGGTACAAACATTACTGGATGTATATGCCCGGATGAACAACACCCAGATTCCGGCGAACAGGGCCGTTTTTATTTCTTGAGTGTTTTACCGAAATTGCCTTTAAATCTGTTGTTTTGAAAAGACTCCGTTTGCCCTCGCTGGCGCTGTTATCGGGCATGCTGCTGATAGCTGCCTGGCCGGTATCTCCCCTAACACCTCTGATCTTTATTGCCTGGGCACCCTTGTTGGGTATTGCTGATCAGGACATCAAACGCAATCCTTTCTTCGGTTATACTTTTCTCACTGTTCTTTTATGGAATACCGGCACCACCTGGTGGATATGGAATTCCACAGATGTGGGTACCATCGCCGCTATCCTTACCAATACATTGCTCATGTGTTTGCCCTGGTGGGGTTATCACATTTTCAAAAAAAAATACGGTCGCCGTTTGGGCTATACAGCATTGGTTTGTTTTTGGATGTTGTTTGAATACATTCATTTCAACTGGCAATTGAGCTGGCCATGGTTAACGTTGGGAAATGCATTTGCGTTGCATCCGGGATGGATACAATGGTATGAATATACCGGCGTGGCGGGAGGAACTTTGTGGGTGTTGATCGCTAATATCTTATTCTTTGAATTATTCCTTTCACTACGCAATAACAGACAAAGAACCATCAGGCTTTCCGTACTCCTTATTACTTTATTCACTATTTCGCTGAATGCATCCTGGTTATCGCAGCCTGCAGAAAATAAAACAGTTGCGCCCGGCAATGTTGTCATTGTTCAACCCAATGTAGATCCTTATGGTAAATATGCGGCAGGCAATGAAGCGGCGCAGGTAGCACAACTGGTGCAGCTTTCCGAATCCGCCATCGATACAGCTACACGATTACTGCTCTGGCCCGAAACGGCCATGAGCGCACAGGAATGGCAACACCGTATCAGGGATAATTCTTTTTATCAACCTGTTTTTGCATTAGCAGCCCGTCATCCTCAACTCACTATTCTTTCGGGCATCGACAGTTATAAAAGTTATGGGACTACCCCATCAACCCTCACCGCGCGACAAGCACCCGATGGCACTTATTACGATGCAATGAATGCCGCAGTGGCGATCAAAGACAGAGAACCGCTTCAATTCTATGATAAAAGCAAATTGGTTCCCGGGGTAGAATCACTACCCGACTTTCTGCATTTCATGGCGCCGGTCTTTGAAAAATTCGGCGGCACCACCGGTGGTTACGGACGTTCCGATGAATCTGCGGCATTCCAGGTAAAAGGCAATCCCTATATTACTGCTCCCATTATATGCTACGAAAGTGTTTATGGTGAATATGTTGGCACCTATGTACAAAAAGGCGCCAACCTGTTAACCATCATGACCAACGACGGATGGTGGGGCAATACGCCAGGGCACCGGCAGCACCTGCAATATGCACGCTTACGTGCTATTGAAACACGCAGATGGGTGGCCCGTAGCGCTAATACCGGTATCTCGGCTGTGATCGATCCGTCGGGAAATATTCATGAAACTCAACCGTGGGACCGGGCAGCTGTTATTAAATACAATATCCCCACAACCGATACCCTGACTTTTTATGTGCGCTATGGCGATTATATCTACAAAACCATATCACTGCTTGCTTTGTTATTGCTTGCCTGGCATTTATTGATCTGGGTTAAAAGAAAGTGGAGTAAATAATCATGCAACGTTTTTTCTCATACCGGCACCAAAGCATCTCCTATCGCATCGAAGGCGAAGGCAAACCAGTAGTATTGCTGCATGGCTTCGGGGAAGACGGTCATATCTGGGACCAGCAAATTGCTTACCTGAAAGCACATTGCCAGCTCATTGTTCCCGACCTTCCCGGAAGCGGTTCTTCGCAAATACTCTCTTCAACATCATCTGCCATTTCCATTGAAGATTATGCCGATTGTATCCATGCATTGCTGGAATATGAAAAAATAACTTCCTGCATCATGCTGGGGCACAGCATGGGAGGATATATCATGCTGGCTTTTGCAGAAAAGTATCCTGCGCTGTTAACGGGCATCGGATTGGTGCACTCCACTGCATTTGCGGATAGTGCCGAGAAAAAACAAAACCGCACACGGGGTATTGAACTCATGGAAACATATGGCGGCCAGCAATTCCTGAAAACAACCATTCCCAATTTATTCGGACCGGCATTCAAACAAACACATCCCGCACAAATAGACAACCTCATCGCAGCTGCTGCAGGTTTTTCTACTCATGCATTGCAGCAGTATTATGCAGCCATGCGTGACCGGCCCGACAGGACCCATGTATTGAAAAGCAACCCATTACCTGTTTTATTCGTTATAGGAACAGAAGACGTAGCTGCTCCCATGAACGATGTTTTAAAACAAACGCATTTACCTTTAAAATCATACATTCATGTACTCGAGGGCATAGGCCACATGAGTATGTGGGAGGCGCCGATATTATTAAACCAACACCTGCTCGTTTTTATCAAAAGTTAGCTGTACCGCTTATGAAGAAACTGCTCTTCATAATAAGCATCTTACTATTTTCTTTGCCTGCTATTGCCAAGCATATTGCCGGAGGTGAATTGATGTATCAATACCTGGGTGATGCCGGTGGAGGCAACAGCAATTATCTCCTCACTTTACGGCTTTTCAGGGATTGCTTTTCTACAGGCCCGCTCCTCGAAAGGGAACAGGTAAACGTGGGCGTATATGATGAAAACAACAACCTCATTAGAACTGTTATACTGCCTATTTCAGGAGCCGTCAGCACGCTCATACTCAATACCGGCGCTTTCCCTTGCCTGGTGGGAAATGTAAATGTTTGTTACCAGGTGGCTTTGTACACCAATACCGTAACCTTGCCCGATAATACCGGCGGATATACACTGTCGCGCACCGGTTGTTGCCGGATCGATAATATCTCGGGCTTGTCACAACCCAGTTCTGTGGGCAGCAATTATGTAACGCATATACCCGGAAGAAATAAACTGCCGATCGGTCACAACAGCAGCCCTACTTTCAATGTCAAAGACACAGCACTCGTGTGTGCGAACCGAAAATTCACACTCGATTTCGGCGCCACCGATGCCGATAACGATTCACTCACTTATGCCTTCTGCAATGCTTATACTTCAAGTAACGGTTCCAACAACCAACCGCCGGCTGCTGTTCTCTCACTGATACCACTTCCTTATGCATATCCATATAATGGCAAACAACCTTTGGGATCAGGGGTTAGCATCGATGCAAAAACAGGCATGATTCAAGGAATTGCCCCGCCAGAAGGACAGTACGTGGTCAATGTATGCGTTTCGGAATGGCGCAACGGAAATGCTATTTCCGAACACAGAAAAGATTTTATTCTCAAAGTGCAGAACTGTGATATTGCGGAAGCTATTCTTCCTTCCAGGATCGTTCGTTGTGATACCAACCTCGTGAAGTTTGAAAATCTTTCAGCTTCATCGGCCATCACAAGCTATCGATGGGATTTTGGCGACCCGCGGAGTCCGGCTATAGACTCAACACCTACTCCCACCCATGTTTATACAGATACCGGCACTTATACCGTGCATCTATTCATCAAAGGACCTAAAGGTTGTACTGGAAGCGATAGCACCAAAGTAATGGTATACCCGGGATTCAAACCTGCATTTACCATAAAGGGCAGTTGTTATTTCAAACCTTACCAGTTCACCGATGCAAGCTTTGCCAGGTACGGCGTAATCAACAGTTGGTTCTGGTATTTCAATGATGCGGCTACCGATGGTAAGGACACTTCTCACCGGCAATACCCTTCTTATACATATAAACAACCCGATACCAGCAATATACGCCTCATTGTAGGTAGCAACAAAGGATGTGTTGACACTGCATTTCAAACATTGATCGTGAGAGACAAACCGTTCATTGCCGTCCCTTTTCATGATACGCTGATTTGCAGCATCGATACGCTTCCCATTAACGTAAAAGGCAAAGGCAATTTTTCCTGGCTTCCCAACAAAAACATCCTCAATGCCAATACAGCTAACCCGCTTGTATTCCCGCAAGACACTACCCGATATATTGTAAGTTTAAACGATGGCGGTTGCATCAATACCGATACCGTTACCGTGAACGTGTTATCTTATATCACGGTACAACTGAGACCTGATACCGTTGTATGCGCTACCGATACATTCCAGCTGCATCCCGTCAGTCATGCGTTGCGTTATCAGTGGACGCCGGTTGCATCGCTCAATAATCCGTTGGTCAAGTATCCGCTGGCAAATCCCGCAAGTAACACCACCTATTCCGTTATCGCCAACCTGGGCAAATGCGAAGCTTCGGCACATATTTTTGTAAAGATTTCTCCTTACCCCGTTGCGCGGATGGCCATACCCGATACGACCATCTGTTATGGTTCAAGGGTAGCACTCAAAGCTTCTTATACCGGTACGAATTACCAATGGTCGCCTACTGTTTCGCTCATCAACACGCGTACATTGACGCCCGTTGCAGGTCCGGGAAAAAGCACCCGTTATTTTTTCACAGTCATCGATACCACGGCAGGCGCTTGTCCTAAAGCAGTAAGCGATTCCGTAAATATTACCGTTATTCCTATGATTATGGTAGACGTAGGAAAAGATACTTCTGTGGTAGCAGATCAGCCTTTACAATTGAATGCTGTTGCGCCTATGGCCAACCGCTTTTTGTGGGCGCCTGCAACCGGACTCAATCAGGTCAATATCGCCAACCCGGTTGCACAATTGGGTATTGATATCGATTCTATCCGTTACCGGGTGTTCGCTTATGGGGCAGGCGGATGTTACGGAGAAGATGATATAGTGATACGCATTTTCAAAACGCAGCCTGAAATATTCGTACCCAGCGCATTTACGCCCAATGGAGATGGCAAGAACGATTTGCTGAAACCCATGATCGTAGGCATCAGTACGTTGCGGTATTTCAGGGTACTGAACCGTTGGGGACAAATCGTATTCAGTACCAGCGAGCCGGGGAAAGGCTGGGATGGAACTTTTAATGGACTGAAGCAACCTGCGGGTACTTATATTTATATGACCGAGGGTATGGATTATACGGGTAAGGTGGTATCCAGGAAAGGAACTGTTGTATTGATCCGTTGATAAAATGACTTGCTGATCTTTTTATCAGTTTTATCAAAATGCTAACTTGCAGAGCTGTATTTTCACATCTCAGCATGAAAAAAATACTTGTCTTTTTATTCCTGTTGTTTTCTGCAAATGTTTTTGCGGGACATATTGCCGGTGGGGAAATTTATTACAAATACTTAGGTCCTGGCAGTGCAACCGGGAGTTCGAGATATAGTATTACGCTGAGATTGTTCAGGGAATGTAACCCTCCGGCACCGCCCGGTGGTACAGGAATAGCGCAACTGCCTGGCAGTGTATTATTGAACGTTTACAATAACACATCTCCCTCTTCCCAGTACGGGTCGCAACTGACTGCCCAGTTAACCGGAGGCTTTCAACAACTGGCAATCACTACCCCTAATCCGTGCATTACTAATCCGCCAAGCGTTTGTTATCAAATAGGCAGCTATACCATTCCTTCCATTGAACTACCGAATACTGCTGCTGGGTACATTGTGGCATATCAAACCTGTTGCAGAACTTACGGGATTGATAACTTACAGGGAGTACAGATACCAAGTGTGAGCTACATTACCGATGGCGCCACCTACACCTGTCAGATACCTGGTACCAGTCAGCTTTCATTTGGTAACAATTCCAGCCCGGTCTTTGCATTAAAAGACACCACGCTTGTATGTAATGCCTCTCCGTTTAAACTAGACTTTAGTGCAACCGATCCCGATCCCGGAGATTCTTTGTCTTACGCTTTTTGTGCCGCATATGATAGAGGTAATACGACAAGTGCAGGCTCAACCAATTACAGTTCCCCACCTTTCAATAACATTAACTATGTTTCGGGATTTAGTGGTGCACAGCCATTGGGGCCTAATGTAACCATCGATCCGGTTACAGGCATTATATCTGGTCGTGCCCCGGCAACCGGACGGTATGTTGTAACTGTTTGCATCACTGAATGGAGAAATAAAGTACCTATCTCTACCCATAGGAAAGACTTTACACTCATTGTAAAAGACTGCCAGCTTACTACTGCACAGTTGAAACCCACTTACGTCAACTGCGATAGCACGTCTGTTTATTTTGAGAACCAGGCTTCCAGTCCCATCACTTCCTATCTCTGGGACTTTGGAGAAAAAAACAATGCCACTTCAACACAACCAACACCCACACACCAATACCAGGATACCGGCACTTATGTTTTAAAACTAAAAGTGACCAATGCGGCCGGCTGCCAGGATTCTACCACTGCCACCGTGAAAATATATCCGGGCTTTACACCTCAATTCAATATCAAGGGAAGCTGTTATTTCAACCCTTATCAATTCTCCGATGCTACCATTGCGAAATACGGCGCTGTCAACAGCTGGCGATGGAATTTTGGTGATACTACCACAGTGGCAGATACTGCCACCAGTAAAAACAGTGCCTGGAAATATCCGGTTCCCATGAACGCGAAAGTTACGCTGGTAGTTTCCAGCAGCAAAGGCTGTCTCGATTCTACAATCCAGGTATTGAAGGTAGCAGATAAACCAACCGTTAATCTTCCTTTCAGAGATACACTGATCTGCAGTATCGATACATTGGTGTTGAAAGTAAACGCCTCAAACGGCGCAACCGTCAATTGGGTACCCAACAATACGGCCAATCAGGCCCGCATATTGATGGCGAACACGGCGAATCCATTGGTCTTCCCCAAAGACACTACAAGCTATATTGTTACCATCAACGACAATGGTTGCATTAATTCAGATTCGGTGAAGGTGAATGTGTTGAATTATATTACGGTGCAGTTGGGTCCCGATACCACGATCTGCGCTACCGACTCCATCACATTGCGTCCTGTCAGCTATGCCCTGAGTTACCGGTGGAGTCCCGCTTATGCTTTGAACAATGCTGCTATTAAGAACCCGCTTGCGGCTCCGTTGGTCAATACCACTTACCAGGTGCTGGCCAACCTGGGTAAGTGCCAGGCCAATGCGCAGATACAGTTGAAAGTAGCTCCTTATCCGGTTATATCCGTTTTCTCGCGCGATACTGCCATTTGTTACGGCAACAGCGTACCGTTGCATGCAAGCTCCAATGCCAGCATCTTCACTTGGTCGCCCGCCGGAAGTATGATCCTGGCCAACACCCTGAATCCTGTTGCGGGCCCTGTGCGTACTACCCGTTATGTACTCACGGTGCGCGATACCAGTACTGCCGGATGCCCCAAGCCAGTGAACAATACTGTATTGGTAACTGTTATACCCCCCATGACTGTCAACGCCGGAAGCGATACCTCCGTACTGGCTAATCAGCCATTACAATTGAATGCAACCGGTTCGGGCACGCTTTTCAGTTGGTTTCCCGCTACCTGGCTCAATAACCCGCGCGTTGCCAATCCAATTGCCACTATACCTGCATCAGTTGATTCTATCCGGTATAAGGTGCGCGTTACCGACAGTATCGGTTGTTATGGAGAAGATGTGATGACCGTTCGTATTTACAAAACAGGGCCTGAAATATTTGTTCCCAGCGCATTCTCGCCCAATGGAGATGGCAGGAACGACATACTCAAACCCATCGTGGTAGGCATCAAACAATTGTTCTATTTCAGGATTTACAACCGATGGGGACAATTATTGTTCTCTACTTCAGAAACCGGTAAGGGATGGGATGGTACTTTCTCCGGCGTAAAACAGGCCAGCGGAACCTATGTGTATGAAACCCAGGGAGTGGATTATACCGGTAAAAACGTACTCAGAAAAGGAACAGTAGTATTAATTAGATAATTCGGCAATTCGACAATTTTACAATGAGAAGTGTTTGGTTCTACGGTTACCATTGTCGAATTACCGAATTGTCGAATTGCCGAATTAAATTTGTAGCATGAACAAGACCATCCTCATAACAGGCGCCACATCGGGTTTTGGAAAAGCCATTGCAGAAACATTCGCGGCAGCGAAATGGAATTGCATCATCACCGGTCGCAGGAAAGACAGACTGGAAGCGCTGGCAGATACACTGCGCATTCACCATGGAATAGAAGTGCTGCCCCTGGCTTTCGATGTTCAAAACCGGCAGGAGGTTTTTGATGCACTCAGTAATTTACCCGAAGCCTGGCAATCTGTTGATGTACTCGTGAACAATGCAGGCCTTGCATTGGGCCGCGACAGTTTTGAGAACGCCGACCTGAACGATTGGGAAACCATGATCGATACCAATGTAAAAGGATTGCTCTATGTAACCAAGGCCATGCTGCCTTATATGACAGACAGAAAGAAAGGTCATATCATCAACCTGGGCTCCACGGCTGCCAAAGAAGTGTACAAAGAAGGAAATGCTTATTGTGCCAGCAAACATGCAGTAGATGCGATCAGCCGGGCCATGCGTGTAGACCTGCTTCCGCATAAGATCAAGGTAACAGCCATCCATCCCGGCGCGGCAGAAACAGAATTTTCGATGGTGCGTTTCAAAGGAGATGAAACAAAAGCCAAACAGGTATATGAAGGCTTCGAACCCTTGCGTGCACAAGACATAGCAGACATCATATATTACGCCGCTACTCTACCGAACCATGTTTGTATCAACGACCTGGTGGTTACCTGTCTTGCACAGGCCAATAGTTTTTATTTTCAGAAATAAATTCGTTCCAAACGGCTTCCACTACGCGGGCAGCCGGTGTGATATCTTTGATCAGTGCGCTTACCTGGCCAATCTCCAGCTCCCCTTCATCGAGGTTGCCTTCGAACATGCCCTTCTTGGCGCGGGCCCTGCCCAGGAGTTGTTTCAGTTCTTCTTCACTGGCCCCACGTAACTCTGCTTCTTTTACCTGTTTATAAAATGCATTGTTGAGCAGTCTTACCGGAACAATTTTTTTCAACGCCAATTGCGTGTCGCCTTCAACTGAAGCTACGATCGCTTCTTTAAAAGCCAGGTGTGATGAAGCTTCAGGCGTACAAACAAAACGTGTCCCCATCTGAACACCATCTGCACCCAACACCATGGCTGCCAGCATCTGCTTTCCGGTAGCAATGCCGCCTGCGGCAATAACAGGTATGGTTACTGCATCGCGTACGGCAGGGATCAATACAAAACTGGTGGTCTCTTCCCGCCCGTTATGGCCGCCCGCTTCAAATCCTTCAGCAACCACCGCATCACAACCTGCTGCCGCGGCTTTTTGTGCAAACAAACTGCTGCTCACCACATGCACCACCGTAATGCCTTTTTCTTTTAAAAAGCCGGTCCATATTTTGGGATTGCCTGCACTGGTGAACACAATGGGCACCTGCTCTTCCACAATGATATCCATGAGCTCTTTGATATCGGGATATAACAAAGGCACATTGACGCCAAATGGACGATCAGTAGCAGCCTTGCATTTACGGATATGTTCGCGCAATACTTCCGGGTACATGCTGCCGGCTCCCAGCAGTCCCAATGCCCCGGCATTGCTCACCGCACTGGCAAGCCTCCACCCGCTGGCCCAGATCATGCCGGCCTGAACAATGGGGTATTCAATGTTAAACAGTCTTGTTATAGCGTTGCTCATAATATTTTTAATTGCGCAATGAATATAACACGTCATCCCGAGCGTAGTCGAGGGAGCTGCTTGAACACTCGGTCAGTTCCCTCGACTACGCTCGGGATGACGTTTCATTGAGTCATTGAGCCATTAACCAAAGTCAATCTCCGTATTATCGCCGATATTCAAACTCCGGCTCAACCCTTTTACAGAAGCATCACTGCCAATGAGAGAATTATCAAGCACCACTTCATACAGGCTGGTAAAAGAACCAATGATGCTGTCGCGCACAATGGAATGTTTGATAGTGGTATTGGCACCGACGGCTACATGCGGACCAATAATGGAATTAGAAATATCACAGCCCGGCGCAATGCTAACGGGTGGTATGATGATGGTATCTTTGAATGTGTGATCGGTTCCTACATTGCCACCGAATTTTTTCAGCAGGGTGGCGTTGCTTTCGAGCAGGGTTTCCTTCCTGCCACAATCAAACCAGTTCTTTACTTTGAAAGCCTGGAATTTAGCCCCCTTGCCAATCATGCAGTCCAGCGCATCAGTGAGGTTGTATTCACCGTAAGTTCTGATGTTCTGTGTAAACAGGTGGTGAAGACATTCAAAAAGAAAATGGGTCTCTTTTATTTTATACAAACCTACCAACGCCATATTGCTTTTAGGAATCGCAGGCTTTTCAATCACCTGTTCAATAAAACCATCTTCTCCAACAGTAGCCACGCCAAAATTACGCGGGTCGTCTACTTTCTTAATGCCGAGCATGCTGTACGGACTATTCACTACTTCTTTCACATCATACTCGCAAATGGTATCTCCTAAAGCCACGAATACTTCATCATCTCCTACAATATTACGGGTAAGCTCAATCGCGTGACCAGTACCCTGTCGTTCGTTCTGGTAAACAAAATGCGTGATCAGGTGCGGATAGGTCTGTTTCACATAATCCTGGATCTTTTCACCCAGGTAGCCCACAATAAAAATGAACTCATGGATACCCGTCTCATGTAATTGATCTACTATATAACTCAATATGGTCTTGCCGGCGATGGGTATCAAGGCCTTGGGTTGGGTATAAGTATGGGGCCGCAACTTGGTTCCGGCCCCCGCAACGGGGATGATGGCTTTCATGATCTCAATGAAGGCCGAAAATAGGGAAAACTATTGAGGTATAAATTAACTGGCCCGGGCAATCAATTAAGATTTATTTTTGCCGCAAATTCTTACCAATATGCAAAAAGACACCGTGGTATTCGATATCATCAGAAAGGAATTAGAAAGGCAGCGCAGGGGCATTGAGCTGATCGCCTCTGAAAATTTCACCAGTCTGCAGGTGATGCAGGCGATGGGAAATGTGATGACCAACAAATATGCCGAAGGATACCCCGGACGTCGTTATTATGGTGGATGTGAGATCGTAGACCAGACCGAACAACTGGCCATCGACCGCCTGAAAGCCATTTTTGGTATAGAGTATGCCAACGTACAACCCCATAGCGGCGCGCAGGCCAATGCAGCAGTGATGCTGGCCATCCTGCAGCCTGGAGATGATATACTGGGACTCGACCTGAGCATGGGCGGTCACCTTACCCATGGTTCGGCCGTTAACTTCAGCGGCAAACTCTACAAACCGCATTTTTACGGGGTAGGAAAAGAAGATGGCCTGGTTGACTACGACATGCTGGAAGCCAAAGCCCGCGAGATCAAGCCCAAACTCATCATCTGCGGTGCCAGCGCTTACAGTCGCGATTGGGACTATGTCCGCATCCGTAAAGTAGCCGATGAAGTAGGCGCTTTTGTGATGGCTGATATTGCCCACCCTGCCGGACTGATCGCCAAAGGATTGCTGAAATCACCCTTCGATCACTGTCATTTTGTGACTTCTACCACACACAAGACCCTGCGCGGACCCAGGGGTGGTGTGATTATGATGAAAAAAGATTTCGAGAACCCATTCGGACTCAAAGATGTTAAAGGCAACCTGCGCCTCATGAGTAACCTGATGGATATGGCCGTATTCCCCGGAACACAGGGCGGTCCGCTGGAACACGTGATCGCAGCTAAAGCAGTGGCTTTCGGAGAAATACTCACTCCCGAATTCCTGACCTATCAACAGCAAGTGCAAAAAAATGCACAGGCCATGGCCAAAGCTTTTACCGATAAGGGTTACCAGATCATCAGCGGTGGCACCGACAACCACCTGATGCTGATAGACCTCCGCAATAAGAACATCAGCGGTAAAAAAGCAGAACAGGTATTGGAGCACGCCGATATCACCGCCAATAAGAACATGGTGCCTTATGATGACAAGAGCGCTTTTGTTACATCGGGCGTTCGTTTTGGTGTGGCTGCCATCACTAGCCGTGGCATGAAAGAATCCGATATGCAGTTTGTGGTAAATGCCATTGATACCGTGCTGATGAATGCAGACGATGAAGCCCTGCATCGCAAAGTAAAGCAAGAAGTGAACGAATTCATGACCCAGTTCGTATTATATCCTGAAATGGGGTAAAAGTCAAAATCTTAATTGTTTATGGTGCAACGTATTCAAAGTCTTTGGCTGCTGTTCGCCGGTATATGCGGCTTCACTACCCTGAAGCTGCCCTTTTACATTGGCAGTAAAGGCAATACACCGGCCGAAGACTTTACTGCAGTAAGCAGTACTTACCTGATGATCCTGGCTGTGGCTGTAGCGGTAGTAGCATTGATCGATATCTTCCTGTATAAAAACCGCGGGCTGCAACTCAAGTTGGGACTGGCTGGTTTTGCCGGAAGCATCCTTTACCTGGGACTTGCTTTTTCCAAGACCAAGCAATACGATACCGGCGGCATTGCACTGACTTCCGTCTTCAGTTTTGCAATACCTGTCTTCTACCTCCTGGCCATCAGGGGTATTTATAAAGACGAAAAACTGGTTAAAAGCGCCGACAGGTTACGATAGATTCAAACCTTATGAATGCCGTTTTTGATGGCATAAAGGGCGATGCCTACCATGTTCTTTGCTCTTGTTTTTTCGAGGATTCTTTCGCGGCATCCTTCCACAGTACGATGGCTGATGCCCATTCTCTCACCAATCTCACGGGTAGAATATTGCCGGCAGATGAGTTTGATGATTTGGATCTCTTTGGGTCTAAGTGGTGTTTTCATAGTAATACAAATAAAACCAATATTTAGGACATTAGGAAGCGTCCCGTATGGCTTTCACCCACTTTTTTTAACCCCGCCGGTGGCCCGGTATACACCAATTGCCCCCCCGCATCCCCTGCTTCAGGCCCCAGGTCTATGACCCAGTCGGCCGAACGTATCACATCCGTATTGTGCTCTATTACAATCAGTGAATGCCCCTGTTCAATGAGGGCATGAAAGGAAGCCAGCAGTTTTTTAATGTCATGAAAATGAAGGCCGGTAGTGGGTTCATCAAAAATGAACAACACATGCCCGATACCTTTCCCCTTACCCAGGAAACTGGCCAGTTTCACACGCTGGGCTTCACCTCCGCTCAGGGTATCACTGCTTTGTCCGAGTTTCACATAGCCCAATCCCACATCCTGCAACGGTTGTATGGCCTGGCGGATGGCTTTCTCTTCACTGAAAAATATAATGGCATCATCCACGCTCATATCCAGCACATCGTACACCGATTTGCCTTTATATTGTACTTCCAATACTTCCTCCTTGAAACGTTTGCCACCACAGGATTCGCAGGTGAGGTGCACATCGGCCAGGAATTGCATTTCAACTACCTGCTCTCCCTCTCCTTTACAGGTATCGCAACGGCCGCCGTCTACGTTGAATGAAAAATGCTTGGCCTGGAACCCGCGCATCTTCGACAGCGGCTGCCGGGCATAGAGATCACGTATATGATCGTACGCTTTGATATAGGTTACCGGGTTGCTGCGAGACGATTTGCCGATCGGATTCTGGTCTACCAGCTCTATTTGCGCAATGGCGTCTACATCGCCGCTGATCATTTTGTGCATGCCCACTTTATCGGCGAATTCTCCTTTCAATTTTTGTAACGCAGGATACAATACCTGCTTCACCAGGGTTGTTTTACCGCTTCCACTAACACCACTCACCACACATAAAAGATTCAGGGGAAAATCAACCGTAATATGCTTCAGGTTATTTTGACTGGCTTCCTCTACCCTAATGTATCGCTGCCATTTACGCACCGATTTAGGCGGCTCGATCTTGTATTCGCCCGATAAATATTTACCTGTAAGGCTTCGGGGATTAGCCACGAGTTCTGCATAATTGCCGGCAGCTACCACTTCTCCTCCAAGATGCGATGCCAATGGTCCCATATCGATGATATGATCTGCCTCACGCATCATCATCTCATCGTGTTCCACTACCACTACCGTATTCCCCAGGTTACGTAACGATTTCAATACAGCGATCAATCTTTCCGTATCTCTCGAATGGAGGCCGATGGAAGGTTCATCCAATATATAGAGAGAATTGGTGAGGTTACTGCCAAGGCTCCTGGTTAGTTGAATACGCTGGCTTTCGCCTCCACTCAGTGAATTGGCCAATCGGCTGAGCGTAAGATAACCCAATCCCACATCGATGAGTGTTTGCAATCGCTGGTGTATTTCAAGCAGTATCCTTTTCGCCACCTGTTGATCGTGTGCTGATAATGTCAATGCATTGAACCATGTTTTCAGGTCGCGCACCTGCCAGGTGCACAATTCGCCAATATGATGATTGCCTACTTTTATATAGAGCGCCTCTTTGCGCAGGCGGTAGCCTTTGCAATCCGGACAAATGGTACGGCCCCTGTAACGGCTCAGCAACACACGGTATTGCACTTTATAGAGGTTCTGTTCTACTTCTTTGAAAAAATCATGGATGCCATATACTTTGCCATGTCCATTCCACAATTGCTCGTATTGTGCAGCACTGAGTTCGGCTATGGGTTTGTGAACAGGAAAATTGAATTGGGCCGCACCTTTGATGAACTGCTCTTTCCACCAACCCAGTTTCTCTCCTTTCCATGGAGCAACGGCTCCTTCGTATACACTGAGGCGACGGTCTGGTATCACCAGGTCGGCATCGATGCCCAATACCTGGCTGAAACCTTCGCAGGTTGGACAGGCACCGAAAGGATTGTTGAACGAGAAGAGGTTGGGTACAGGCTCTTCAAACTGCATCCCGTCGAGCTCGAACTGGTTACTGAAATGATGCAAATTTTCTCCATCTACTTCGAGATAGATATTGCCTTCTCCCTCGTAAAATGCAGTACCGATGGAATCGGAAAGCCGGTGCAAGTCATCCTGGTCAAAGGCCTTGGTAACAACACGATCGATCAGCACCATGGCTTGCGCCGACAACTGCGTTTTCAATTGCTTATCGTTTAGTTCCAACAATTCTTCAATGCGCAGGAGCTGGCTTTCTTTACCATCGGCCTGGCGCATGTAAATACGGGTGAAGCCTTTTTGCATGAGGATATTCAGTTCTTCGCGCAGGTCTCTTTTAGCATGCTGCTTGAAAGGTACCAGGATCACCACTTTTGACCCTGCTTTTAATCGTGTGATGGCAGCCAGCACATCGGCTACATCGTCTTTCTTCACTTCCTGCCCGCTGATGGGTGAAATGGTTTTGCCAACACGGGCGTACAGCAAACGCAGGTAATCGTAGATCTCCGTCATGCTGCCTACCGTACTGCGGGGTGTGCGGGTGATCACTTTTTGTTCTATCGCAATAGCAGGACAAAGTCCCTTGATATAATCCACATCAGGCTTCACCATGCGGGCCATGAACTGGCGCGCATAAGCGCTCAGGCTCTCGGCATACCTCCGCTGTCCTTCTGCAAAAAGCGTATCGATGGTCAGTGAAGATTTACCACTGCCCGATACACCGGTAACCACAATGAGTTTATTCCTGGGAAATGCAACGGTTACATCCTTCAGGTTATGCACCCTGGCACCTTTTACAATGATGCTGTCGTCCGTTCCATTCAATGATTTACTGCCTGCCGCCTTTGTTTTCGTTGCCATAATATTTAGCAAATTAAAACATTCCTGATGCTTTCCTAACCGTTCCACACATCTTTAAAAATGTGCATAACTACTACCCTTAAAAACAATCTTTTCCACAAACGAACCGCAGGCTGAAAAGATGCCTATTTTGAAGTTGGAAAAATTTTAACATCCAATATCCTATTGCTTTTTACGCCCATTCAAACGCCCATATCATGAAAACTTTGGACTGTATGTCTGATACCGAACTGATACTTTCCTTCCAGGAGGAGGGCAATATTGGCGCCTTTGAAATACTCGTGAACCGTTACAAAGAAAAGGTGTTCACTTCCATACTTTTCTTTGTGAAAGACAGTTACCTGGCAGAGGATCTTTTCCAGGATGTTTTCATAAAGATCATCGATACCCTTCGCAACAAAAGATATTCCGAAGAAGGCAAGTTCCTTCCCTGGGCTTTGCGCATTGCACATAATCTCTGCGTGGATTATTTCAGGAAGATCAAACGGACGCCTGCCATCAAGACCAGCGACGATAAAGATATTTTTGAAGTACTGCAACTCACGGAAGAAGGTCCCGATAGCAAACTGGTACGCGGACAAAGCCACGAACGTGTGCGCCGCATGCTGGACCTTTTACCTGAAGAACAGCGCGAGATCATCATCCTGCGCCACTATGCCAACATGAGCTTTAAAGAGATCGCACAGATCACCAATTGCAGCATCAACACTGCATTGGGCCGCATGCGTTATGGCCTCATTAACTTGCGCAAAATGATGCTGGAAAAACAGATCGCACTCTGATTACTTATCCCCGTTACCACATTTAAGCCAACTGAGGTATTCTTTCGCATCAGGCGTATAACCTACCGGATGATTAATTAGTTTCTCATCTGCATCTAGCACCACATAAAGCGGTTGGGTAGACTGGTTGAAGTTTTCTGTTTGAAAGGTTGCCCATTTATCGCCTACTGATACAATGTCTTTATAAGCGCCTTCTTTTGTTTGATACGTAAATCGCTTTTCAGCAGGCAGCTTTTCTTTATCATCCACATAAAGTGAAACCAGTATGTAATGTTCTTTGATGTAATTGTACACATCGGGCTGCGTCCATACATTCTCTTCCATTTTACGGCAATTCACGCAGGCCCATCCGGTGAAATCAATCAACAGTGGTTTGTGTTGTTCCCTGGCCATTTGCAGGGCTTTTGCATAATCGTTCATCACATTGGCTTCTAATCCTTTGCCGTGCACATTCTCTTTGCCATAAATGCTATAACTCAACGGGGGCGGAAAACCGCTGAGGAATTTCAGGTTCGCGTATTTCGATTGGGTAACACCGGGGATCAGGTAAAGGGTAAAGACCAATGCAATGACTCCCACTATCTTTCTGCCCTTGCCGATCTTCATTCCTTTATAATCATGTGGCAAGCGAAGGATACCGAAGAGGTACAGTGTAAGTCCCAGCCCGGTCAATATCCATATACCAATGAATACTTCGCGTTTCAGCAAGCCCCAGTGCATCACCAGGTCGGCATTGGAAAGAAATTTGAATGCCAGCGCCACTTCTGCAAAAGCCAATACTTTTTTAACCGTATCGAGCCAGCCACCCGATTTGGGTAGCGATTGCAACCAGTTGGGGAATATCGCAAACAATCCGAACGGCAATGCCAGCGCCAGGCCAAAGCCAGCAAGACCGGCCGTCAGTTGCCAGGCGCCTCCGCTCAGAGAACCTACCAGCAAAGAGCCCAGGATGGGGCCTGTACAGGAGAACGAAACAATGGCCAGTGTAAGCGCCATGAAGAATATACCACCGATACTCCCCAATCCACTTTTAGAAT
This sequence comes from Hydrobacter penzbergensis, assembly GCF_900106985.1. NCBI lineage: Bacteria > Pseudomonadati > Bacteroidota > Chitinophagia > Chitinophagales > Chitinophagaceae > Hydrobacter > Hydrobacter penzbergensis. The sequence continues at coordinate 116,282 of NZ_FNNO01000002.1, forward strand.
CGGCTTTGCTGGCGATGCTTCCGGGCAAACTGATCTCAAAAAAGCCAAAGAAGGAGAGCGCGAAAAAGATGAAAATGATAAAGAAGATGATGTTGAGCCAGGAGTTGGTAGAAATATTATTGAATATCTCTGGCTGCACATTTCCGAGCACGTGAAAAGGAATGCTGGCTAATACATAGATCAGAAAAATAAAGAATCCATATAATATACCATTCCGGATGGCTTGTCTTTTGTTATTCGCTTTCTTGGTGAAGAAAGAAACCGTTACCGGTATCATGGGAAACACGCAGGGTGTTAACAAAGCAATCAAACCGCCCATGAACCCCAGGAAAAAAATAGTCCACAAACCGTTATCCGCAATATGGTTTTGTCCGCCGCAAGCTTTTTGCGGATGCCTCAGGTCTACCTGTTCCAACCGTATCTTCGTATCGGCCGTATTAGCTGTTACCGCTGCTCCTCCTTCCAGTGCGGTTTCAAAAGCCTGCTCCGATGTGTTGAATTCATCTCCTTTGCGCAAATAAACGTTCATGGTACCCTTCAATACTGCGGGCACATACCCTTGTATTTTTACTTGTTGTCGTATTTCAACATGGTCTTTGAAAACACGCGCCTGTTTGTTGTCAAAAACAGGGTCTTTCACCAACTCAGGAGCCCGGTCAAAAATAACTGCACCCTGTCTTTGGGCGTTTTCATAGGAAAATGCAAAAGGGGCTGTCTCCAATCCTTCTATATCGCTGTTGTTTCCATAGAGGAGCCATCCGGCAGGAATGGATGTCTTTGCCGATAATTCATACAAGCCTTCGCCCATTTTTTTGGCGGTTACTTTCCAATGCAGCAGGCTGTCCGTTGCCTGTGCGGTAACCAACAGACATGCTAAAACAGCAATACAGGATGTATATAGTTTTTTGATCACGACAGATAAAATTTTTATTGCAGCTTAAGCTCGAAGGATTTTTTTGTGGGAGGAAGACACTGGCTGTCATCACACACCATGTACTCTACTGTTCCGCTCAGGTTCGTCTTGGCAGCACCTTTTACTTTAATGGTTTGCACGAACTGTACTTTGTTGGAATAGAACAACACATCGGTCTTGAAATTGTTGTCGTATACCTTTTCCAACTTACCTACTTCCTTGGGTTTGCCCGACAAACTAACCAATGGGTTTTTCTTAAAACTGAACTGCGTTGGGATAGGGCCGCCCTTTCCCGTATTTTGAGAATAGATATGCCAGGGGTGCGCCACCTGTGCAGTAGCAACGATTTCATACGTATCGGCTGATTTTTTCTTTGCTTCATAGGTCCAGCTAACCGGGTTGGACATTTGTGCAAAACAAATCACGGCAATAAAACTCAATACAAACGTAGCAATCGTCTTTTTCATAAGGAACTTTTTATATTAATCAGTTCAGTCCAAGTATTTCAAATACTTTTCTGCCATCGATATTACCCAATGCCGGCGAAGTAGCTCTTTCGGGGTGCGGCATCATACCAAATACATTCCTGCCTGGATTACAGATACCGGCAATATCCCTGATGGCTCCATTGGGATTGCCACCATTACCTATTGCCCCATTTTCATCGCAATAACGGAACAATACCTGGTTGTTCGCTTCCAATGCGGCAAGGGTTGCTTCATCGGCATGGTATCTTCCTTCTCCGTGCGCAACTGGTATTTTCAATGCCTGCTCATCCTGGTGTTTGATGAATACGTTCTTGCAAACAAATTGCTGGTTGGCATTTTGCAACAATACGCCCGGCAGCAGTCCGCTTTCACAGAGGATCTGAAATCCGTTACATACCCCCAGTACTTTCCCGCCCTTGTTGGCAAAATCGATCACGCTTTGCATCATAGGGCTAAACCGGGCAATAGCTCCGCAACGGAGGTAATCGCCATAGGAAAACCCTCCTGGCAACACAATACAATCTTCCGTAGTGAACATACTGAGGTCCTTGTCTTTATGCCAGAGCATGATCACTTCCTTTCCCAGGTCGTGCTGCAGGGCATCCTGCATATCTCTGTCGCAATTGGAACCGGGGAATACTACAACGCCGAATTTCATGGATGGGTACCTTTATTTGGTTGTGCAAAGGTACGACCTCTTCTGTTAAGGCTTCCGTTAAGGAGTATCTAATTTTATACCAGGTGCCAATTATGGTATATTATTACCCCAATGGCTAACCAAAACAGGAAATTGGGAAAAAGCAGGCGCTTGGGCCCCGAAAATGCATTGGAACTGAAGGTTGCCAACGGCACCAGGCTCATAATAGAAGCAGTTATCCCTGCATTTTTAAAGACAAACGGAACGGGTAATACGATCAGCAGCATCACTACCATTACTCCCCAGTTTTTCCTGATCTGGATGCCCATACGCCCCATACTCACCTGCCAGTAATAAAAACCCGTCAGGAATAACAGGGCCAGGTATGCAAGACTCACCACCAGGTCGGTATCCCAATGCGAAATTGGAAGTCCGACCCTGATCCTGGGCAGGAAATTACCGTAACCGGCCAGCCTGTCGCTTAAAAAAAGCCAGGAAAAAAGAAAATAAAAAGGAAGCAAAGTGCCCATCAGCAGTATCAGCCATTCCGCCAGCCTGAAAGGCCGCACTACCGTTAAAGCGAACAATACCGCCAGCACCAGCACAGCTGTAGGGTAATAGCAAAGAATGGTGGCCCCCACGATCAAACCGGTATTGAACAGTAAAGTTTTGGGTGAAGGATTATTATACAGTTTGCAAAGTTTGGTAAATATCCAGATCAGCAGCGAATTCGATACCAGCGCCGAAGAAATACTGCACCACTGCGGCAGGATGGCCGATAACAGCACATAACACATGGCCACCATATACGTGTACTGATGGAACATTCGTTGGTCGTTCAGTACCATGTTCAGCCGCAGGGCTTGCAATAGCACTACGATATGATACAATACAAACAATACAGTCTGTGACTGGCCGGCAATATAGCTTGTCAACACCATGGAGATCAGGCCATCGTGCTGGTCGGTAATCACTACGGGTACGCTGGAAAAAAAATGAAGGTGCACCACAATGCTCAGTACCGACAGAAAAAAAATATTGGCGATGGATTTATCTCTGAATAAAAAGACCACTGGAAGCTGTATTAAAATTCAATTTTGGCAAAACAAGTATATCCCCTGTACTGGCAGGGCACCACCAACTGGTGGGCACCTACCTGTTTGGCATGGCGCGGCATGAAATCGTATCCCTTATCCATGTTCTTGAAGGTAGGGTTGCGGTTGATCTGTCCATCCGGTGTGATTGACTGATCAAACAATATCATATCACGCTTCTCCTGCATGTTGAAGATAAAATGAATTTCGCTGCCGCTGTTCATCATACCATAACCAATGAAGTTGTCCGTGTTATCATCATACTGCGATTTGCGTATCACATTGCTCCATTCCATTTTCCCGGAGGGATCGAAAGAGATCACGGCAATATTATCGGCGAAATAACGGGTAAGCGCATTGTTGAAAGCGCCATAACGCCACCAGGGATAATAACCCCAGGGGCTGTTCCAGGAATAATAATCCATCGGCATCCAGTAAGGCGATCCATAGAGATAATCCCAACGGTTCAGCGGATTACCCCTCGAAGTAGTATACGCCGATTCTGCCATTACCAGGAATCCGCCATCTTTACGCAATACAACATTCTTCAGGAAGAAATCATTGAAAGCAGCTTTTAAATTACCGTCACTCTTGGCATCGGCCCTGAATTCATCGGAGAATACAGTAGTAGCAGTCAGTATCTCTTTCCCCTGTTGCTTATCCCACAAACAATAATAAAGCCCTTCCATATTACCACGCCTTAGTTTACTGAAGAAAGAACAAAGCAGGTAATGTTTATTGAGGTTGTCTACCTTGATCCTGATATCATCGAGATAGATGTTATTGAGCTTCAGGTCAGCGGCAGTGTACCCATCCTGCATGGCCGGCTTGGTAAGCAGGGTAATCTTGTTGAGGTTATCATTTTGTGAAGTGCCGGAAGCTTTCACACAAACCATATCGCCATCGTTGTCGAGCGTGAACTCTGAAAGAAAATCGTTCCGCTGCGGCATCGGAATGCTGGTATAGCTTTTTTTCAACAGCTTCAGGTCTTTATCAAAAAGGCTGGTGGTTACCAGGTAGGTGCGGTCGTTATGGCTGTTGATCTTGAACACCATGATCTTTTGCTTGTCTTCACTGTATATCAGGGAGTTGATCTTGGTGTTGGAGGTATAATTGATATTGGCTGTTGTATCCAGCGGGATCACATCGCCTATTTTCTTACCGTCGGCGCCGATCCGTGCAGCCATATAATACATGACGCTGCGTTTCTGGTACTGATAGAAAACATACATGAAATCGGGATACTGAATGAACTCGGTATTCAGCACGCGTTCGGGGAAAAAATCGAGTTTGTTCTTAGACACCAACTTCATCTCGTTGTCGAACACAGAAATGAAATACTGGTCGCGATAGCTTTTATATACCAGTATGCGGCCATTCATTTTACCCATCACTTCAAAATTGAGGGTGCGTGCATCGTCCCTGTCGGGTTCGGAATACGTGATCCGCTGGGCTTGTGCGCCGCATAAAGCCATACTGCATAACAACAACGCTACCAGTCTAGTCATCTTGGGTTGGATTTATTATCAAAAATATAGGAAAAGTACGAGGAATCCTTTACTCGGCGTTTTGCCATACATTTGTTCAAGGATCAATAGTTTTAAAGCAACAACCATCGTTCGTGAGCAAGAATTTCAACAAGGTCACCACGGCAGGACTGATCATTGCATTGGGAATCATTTATGGTGATATTGGTACTTCTCCTCTTTATGTTCTCAATGAAATCATTACGGGACGGGTAATCAGCGAATACCTCATTTTGGGCTCGCTTTCCTGTATCATCTGGACATTGACCTTACAAACAACGGTGAAGTATGTGATCCTTACCCTTAAAGCAGACAATAAAGGAGAAGGCGGCATTTTCAGCCTGTATGCGCTGGTGCGCAGGCGCCGCAAATGGCTCGTGATCCCCGCCATGCTGGGTGGCGCAGCCCTGCTCGCCGATGGTATCATCACACCTCCCATCACCGTTACTTCTGCCATTGAAGGACTCAGGCAATTACCTGTGTTTCACAACATCGAACAAAACACCATCATTGGCATTGTGCTGGGCATTCTTACCCTGTTGTTCTTTATGCAGCAGTTCGGTACGGCCTCTATTGGTAAAATGTTTGGTCCTATCATGAGTATCTGGTTCGTAATGCTGGCTGTATTGGGTTGTTCGCACCTGGTAGATGATCTCGGCATATTCAAAGCGTTGAGTCCGCATTACGCTATAGACTTGCTCACCACTTATCCCAAAGGTTTCTGGCTATTGGGCGCCGTTTTCCTTTGTACCACCGGTGCAGAAGCATTGTATAGCGACCTCGGGCATTGCGGCCGGGGTAATATCCGCGTGTCCTGGGTATTTGTAAAGACATGTTTGATCCTCAACTACCTCGGACAAGGCGCGTGGTTGCTGGCAAATTATAAAGGGCAGGTCATTCCATCGCAGGTTATTGCCGATGGATTCAATCCTTTTATCGGCATCATGCCGCACTGGTTTAAACTGGCGGGCGTTATCATTTCTACCGTAGCAGCGGTCATTGCCAGCCAGGCGCTGATATCAGGATCGTTTACGCTTATCAGCGAAGCCATGCGGCTGAATCTCTGGCCTAAAATGAAAATCCATTATCCCACCGAAGAAAAAGGACAGCTGTACATACCGGGTATCAGTTTCCTGCTCTATATAGGTTGCTCGGGCATTGTATTGTATTTCCAGAAATCATCCAATATGGGTGCGGCATACGGACTGGCCATTACCATGTGTATGATCAGTACATCGATTCTCTTTGCCAATTTCCTGGTGAGCCGGCGGGTATTGCCGGGTTGGATCTACCTGTACCTTGCAGTATACATTACCATTGAATCTTCTTTTCTCATTGCCAACCTGGAGAAATTCATGCACGGTGGTTTCGTAACGTTGATCGTTGGCGGCGGATTGTTCCTGGTAATGTATGTATGGTTCCGCAGCCGCAAGATCAAAAACCGTTATGTGGAATTTGTGCGGATGGAGCATTATATTCCCATGATCCAGGAATTGAGTAACGACAGGACCATCCCCAAATACGCCACTCACCTGGTTTACATGACCAGCGCCAATAACCCCAAGGAGATCGAGCATAAGATCATCTATTCCATCCTCAATAAAAAACCCAAACGCGCCGATATTTATTGGTTCGTTCACGTGGATGTGCTGGATGATCCGTATACCTGCGAATTCAGCGTGGAACACATCATTCCAAACGATATCATACGCGTTGAATTCAGACTGGGATTCCGGGTAGAACAAAGGATCAACCTTATGTTCAGGAAAGTGGTGGCCGAATTGGTCAATAACAAAGAGGTGAACATCACCAGTCGCTATGAAAGTTTAGAGAAGAATAACGTTGTAGGCGATTTTCAGTTCATCGTACTGGAGAAATACCTAAGCCAGGACAACGATCTTCCTTTCACCGAGCGGATAATCATGAAATTGTATTTCTGGTTGAAGGAGATCAGCCTGGGCGAAGAAAGAGGTTTTGGCCTCGACCCCAGTAATGTAACCATTGAGAAATTCCCGTTGATCGTGGCACCGGTATCCAAGCTAAACCTCAAGCGGGTTTATACGGATGGCGGGGAATTTGAATAATCATCAACGATCTCCTATCGGCACTACGTTTTGCTGTTTATTCTTCCTGATCTTCTCCGGGATGGCGGATATAATTTCTTTTTGAAGGATGTCGATCAATCGCTTCTTCACAAAATCCCGGTGCACTACCATACTTACTTCTCGCATGGGAGCAGGTTTTTTAAAATGACGGATGAGGTTTTGCTGCCGCGTTCCCATATCCATTGTGGCCAATTCGGGTAATATGGTAATACCATCATTCAGTTCCACCATCCTTCTCAACGTTTCGATGCTACCGGCCTCGTACTCGAAATTATTGGCGTTCTTGCTGGCTTTTTGCAGTTCGCAGAGATTCATGATCTGGTCGCGGAAGCAATGACCTTCTTCCAACAACCACAATTTATCGGGACGGATGTCCTGCGGAAGCACGTATGTTTTTTTATACGCCGCATGATGTTTGGAAACATAGGCCATCATTTCTTCGTAAAAAAGCGGGTATTCTTTGATACCATTTTCCTGCAAAGGCGTAACCAGTATACCCATATCTATCTTTCCTTCGCGCAAGCGTGAGATGATCTGGTCTGTCATCATTTCATTGATGATCAATTTTACCAACGGATATTTTTTAGTGAACTGCTGCACAAACAAAGGCAACAGGTAGGGCGCCAGTGTAGGAATAATGCCCATGCGCAGTTCACCTGAAAGGATTCCCTTTTTCGCATTTACCATCTCATCCATCCGCTTCTTTTCTGCCATGATCTTACGCGCCTGCTCAATCAGTTCCCGGCCCATCTCGGTAGGGATCACAGGTTGCTTGCTCCTGTCGAATATTTTAACACCCAGTTCTTTTTCTGCTTTTTGTATTTGCATACTGAGTGTGGGTTGCGATACAAAGCAATGTTCCGCTGCTGTTGCAAAATGCCGCCAGGTGTCTACGGCTATGATGTATTCCAATTGCACAAAAGTCATATTGCTAGATTTTGTTCCGTCAGTATTACTTTATCTGTACTAACGTGTAGCAGGTGTTCCACTCCTTCCTTCAGCGCATAATTTTCTTTTGCATGACTTACTGGGAAGCCGAAGCAAACCGGGTAATCAAATGATCGTACATGATCATGCAATATCGCGTCTATTTCCTGTCCGAAGGGGAATAAAGTATCTTTTAACTCCGTAAAGCCGCCGATGATCAATCCGGCAAGATTATCCAACATACCGCTTCGTTTCAGCTGTATCATCATGCGGTCGATATTGTAAATGTATTCTCCGATATCTTCCAGGAAAAGTATTTTGCCTTCAGTATGGAAAGCCGAACGGCTGCCAACCAAATGGGCAACCAGGGATAAGTTGCCCCCGATCAGTTGCCCCTTCGCAATGCCCGTTTTGTTAAAAGGGTGAGCCGCACAACTGTAATCGCCAGGCTTACCGCTTAGAGCTGCCCTGAGCGATTGTACAAATTCATTTTCATAGCCCCCTTCATTAAAAGCGCCTGCCATTGGTGCATGCAGTGTGGCTATTTTCAATTGTTCGTGTATATGGGCATGCAGAACGGTCACATCGCTGAAGCCAATCAGCCATTTTGGGTGCTGTGCAAATATTGTAAAATCGAGTGCATCGATAATCCTGCTCAAACCGTATCCGCCACGTGCGCAGAGGATCGCTTTCACGGATACATCATCCAGCATTTCCTGCAGGTCGGCGGCCCGCTCTGCATCGGTACCGGAAAAATAATGGAACTGGTGGCCTACGGTCTTGCCAACTTTTACACGATAGCCCCATGCTTGCAGCACCGTTAAGCAGGTAGCCGATTTATCGGCAGGCATGAAACCAGCGGGACAAACAACGCCAATCGTATCTCCGGGCGATAAATAAGGGGGAATTCTGATCATGAATGCTGGTGCTTATTTTTTAGGTTTAGGTTTGACAGGATGCACGACAATCTCTTTCTTCCGGCCGGCTTCCCGCAATGCTTTGTCGATCAGCATTTCGATTTGTCCGTTCACACTCCGGAAATCATCGGCCGCCCATTTCTCCAACTGGGAATAGGTTTGCGCGTCGATCCTCAATACAAATGACTTCTTGTTCAATGTGCCTGTTTGAGCCTGTTATTGGTAAAGCGTGCCTGTATTCAGCACAGGGGTAGCTGCTTTCTCGCCGCAAAGTACTACCATCAGGTTACTTACCATTGAAGCTTTTTTATCTTCATCCAGCTCCACGATCTGTTTTTTCGACAGCAATTCCAATGCCATCTCTACCATGCCCACTGCGCCTTCCACGATCTTGGTGCGGGCAGCCACAATGGCCGTAGCCTGTTGCCTTTGCAACATGGCGCCTGCAATTTCTGGAGAATAAGCCAGGTGACTGATGCGCGCCTCCGTGATAATGATCCCCGCTTTAGCCAGCCGCTCGTTCAGTTCATTTTCCATTAGCTGTGTTACTTTTTCTCCGCCATCACGCAGTGTTACGGGCGCATGTTCATCTTCAATATTGTCGTACGGACAGGTGGAAGCCAGGTGGCGAATGGCCGCCTCGCTCTGGTTGATCATGTATTGCGAAAAACTTACCACGTCGAACACCACTTTGTAAGTGTCCTGTATCTGCCACAGGATCACGGCAGCGATCTCAATGGGGTTGCCCATTTTATCGTTCACCTTGAGCTTGGCGCTTTCCAGGCTCTGCGAACGGAGGTTTACTTTTTGCTGTGTGAACAGCGGGTTCACAAACAACAATCCATTCTCTTTGACAGTTCCTACATACTTACCAAAGAAAGTGAGCACCACTGCATAATTGGGCTGTACGATGATAAGCCCTTTCAAAACGACAACAATCGCAATAAAACCAAGGGCAATGAAGAGTATTTCCACAGCGGGCGGATTGGCCGGGGCTGAAGCAGATTGGATAATCAGGCTGATATTCAATATCAGTATGGCAAGTGCCACCAATAAGGCCCCGAAACCGGGTATTCCTTTTCGAATCTTTTCCATAAGAATTATTTTGATATTAAAATGATATCAAACTTACAAAAACTTCCCGAATATCCAAATCCGCTACATATCTTATTTTTGCAATTCCCTATAAAGACAGGAAGAAACATTATGAAGGATCCGAAGCGATATTTGATCACGGCAGCGCTGCCCTATGCCAACGGCCTCAAGCACATTGGTCACCTGGCCGGGGCCTATTTGCCTGCCGATATTTATGTACGTTACCTCAAAGCGCAGCAGCGCGATGTGGTATTTGTGTGCGGAAGCGACGAGCACGGCACAGCCATTCCCATACAGGCCACCAAGGAAGGCACTACTGCCCAGGCCATTATTGATAAATACCATCCCATCATTGAAGAGAATTTCAGGGAACTGGGCATTGCATTCGATATTTATCATAGAACCAGCGCCCCTATCCATCACCAGACGGCGCAGGAATTCTTTACCGCATTGAATGAGAAGGGGGATTTGGAAACAAAAGAGACCGAGCAGTATTACGACGAAGAAGCTAAAACCTTCCTGGCCGACCGTTATATCAAAGGCACTTGTCCCAATTGCGGTTACGAGAATGCCTATGGCGACCAGTGCGAACGTTGCGGAAAGAGCCTGAGTCCGGACGAGCTCATCAACCCCGTAAGTACCCTCAGCGGTAAGCCTCCGGTGAAAAAATTAACCAGGCACTGGTACCTGCCACTCAACCGGCACGAAGATTTCCTGCGCGAATGGATATTGAAAGACCATGCCGAAGACTGGCGCGCCAATGTATTAGGCCAGTGCAAAAGCTGGATCGATGGCGGCTTGCAGCCAAGGGCTGTTACGCGCGACCTCGACTGGGGTATTAAAGTACCACTGCCCGATGCGGAAGGAAAAGTATTGTATGTATGGTTCGATGCACCCATCGGTTATATCAGCGCTACCAAGCAATGGGCACTGGACCATGGCAAAGACTGGACGCCTTACTGGCAGGATAAAGACACCAAGCTCGTTCACTTCATCGGAAAAGACAACATCGTTTTCCACTGCATCATTTTCCCGGTAATGCTGAAATTACATGGCAATATACTGCCCGACAATGTTCCGTCTAACGAGTTCATGAACCTGGAAGGCGACAAAATGAGTACCAGCCGCAACTGGAAACTCGAGATGCAGGATTATATCAACGATTTCATCCACAAAGAAAATGGCGGAAGCCAAATGGCCGATGTGTTGCGTTATTATTTAACGCAGATCGCCCCCGAAACCAAAGACAGCGAGTTCATGTGGAAGGGCTTCCAGGATGCCAATAACAGCGAACTGGTAAGCATCTTCGGCAATTTTGTGAACCGCACTTTTGTGCTGATGCACAAACTCTGTAAAGGCAAAGTTACTCCTTATCATACAGCTGTAGCCGATGAGTTGGATGCGCAAACCATTGTTGAGATCAAACAAACAAAAGAAAAAGTAGAACAATTGCTGGAAGCTTACCGTTTCCGCGAAGCTTTGTTCGAAGTGATCAACCTGGCCCGCATTGGCAACCAGTATATGCAGAAAAAAGAGCCCTGGATACTGGCAAAGAAACTGGAAGCGCAGCCCGAGGTACAACAGTTGATCGATAACTGCCTGCACATCTGCCTGCAACTCACCGCCAACCTGGCCATCCTCATCAACCCCTTCCTTCCGTTCACGGCTAAAAAAATGCTGCACATGATGAAGGTGGTAGAGAAAATGCTGAACTGGGAGAACGCCGGCAGTATGAAATTACTGAGCGTAGGTTATCCGCTCAGGCCGCCCGAGTTGTTGTTCAGAAAGATAGAAGACGATGAGATCAATGCACAAATAGAAAAACTCAAATCTGCAAGTGCAACCAAAGAAGCGCCGGCAGTCAACACAAAACAAATGACACCCGAACAATCAGCAACCGGCAATCAGAAATCAGCAATCGTTTTCGATGATTTTGCAAAGATAGACCTGCGTGTAGGCACCATTGTAAGCGCAGAGAAAGTGGAGAAAGCAGACAAGCTGTTGAAGTTGCAGGTAGACCTGGGATTTGAGACACGCACCATTGTTTCGGGTATTGCGCTTCACTTCAAACCGGAAGAGATCGTAGGTAAACAGGTAACCGTGGTTACCAACCTCGCTCCGCGTAAAATGCGTGGTATTGAAAGCAATGGGATGATATTAATGGCCGAAGACAACGGCAAGCTGCACTTTATCAATCCGGAAGACAAAATCAATTCCGGAAGCACGGTGAGTTAACATTAATGGCTCGATGGCTCAATACGCAATGGCTCAATGGAAGAAGATTTCCATTGAGCCATTGTTTTTTAATATATTACTCAGTGAGTATTGATACATTCATTGAGTATCGAACCATTGAGCAATTGAGCCATTAATAGCTTATGCATTCTTTCAGCTCTTTCTCGCTATAGGCAAGTCCATACTGTTTCAGCACATCATCGGGAACACCATTCCATTGATTGGGCGTGTTGCCTTTATACCCAAGGTCTTTGACGCCCATTTCGGAAGTAAAGAACCCGGTCACTGTAAGGTTGCGCATGAGATTGAAGAAAGATACACCTTGTTTCATCTCTGGTTTTGCCTTGGCCGGATAAGCGATCTGATCTACCATGGCAATTTGCTGCTGGTGATCACAATCCGTGAATGCCTTACCATACTGCTTCAGGCATTGTACATCGAGCCAGCGCAAGCCACCGCGCATAGGCGTCTGGTGTTTGGGCATGTCTTTTACGATGAACTCCAGGAAGTCGGGCACTTTGGCATCACTGGCGCTGCCACTCACTGCATCTTTGGGTACAATGATATCTGCCAGCACTGTAAGTGTGGCCATTTCCTGTGCCGTGAAGAATTTATCGTTGAGTTTCTTCAGGTAATCCTTTTCTTCCTGCATGCGATCGGCATCTGCGCCCGTATCGGCAACGGCAGTTGCTGCTTTCTTTTCGCCTGGCTTACAAGCCTCAATCATGAGGCTGGTGGATACGGTTCCTACTACCAGGGCTTTAATGGATTTTCTTCTGTCCATTGTTATAAGTTTTGTTTTTTCATTTCATCGATGATGTATTCAGATGCCCTCATGGAGAGCGCCAGGATGGTCCAGGTAATGTTCTTATCGGCCTGTGAAGTGAACTGGCTGCCATCTACACAGAACAATGTTTTACAATCGTGTGCCTGGCTCCATTTGTTGAGCGCCGACGATTTACGATCGGCTCCCATACGTACGGTTCCTGCTTCGTGAATGATATTACCCGGGTTACTCAATCCGTAATTGTTCTTCTCATTATCATCGCCACCCCAGGTAATCACAGCACCCATGTTGTGCATGATTTCCTTGAAGGTTTCTTTCATGTGCTTGGCCTGCTTGATCTCGTAGTCGGAATGTTTTACATTGAAACGCAAAACAGGGATACCATATTTGTCCACTACATTGGGATCTATCTCGCAAAGGTTATTGTAATTAGCTACAGCTTCTCCTCTTCCTGCCATACCTACATTGGCGCCATAAAAGAAACGCGCATCTTCTTTCAGGGAAGCACCGTAACCGCCCGCCTCTTTGGTTTTACCATTCACGGCATATTTACCATTGAGGTTTTCCAGGCCAAAACCAAAGCCATAAGCCGGTTGCGACATGCCGCCCCAATATTCAATATGATAGCCCCGGGGAAAATCGAGTTTTTTATTATCAAGCCACCAGGGGGTATATACGTGCATACCGCCCACCCCATCTTCATTGTAACGTTTACGACCGAAAAGCTGTGGCAATACGCCACCCAGTGCAGCGCCGGTTGAATCGTGCAGGTACCTGCCCACCACATTGCTTTCATTGGCCAGGCCATTCGGATGGCGGGTTGATTTGGAGTTGAGCAGCAAGCGGGCGGTTTCACAAGCGCTGGCAGCGAGTATCACAACGCGACCATTTACCTGATATTCCATCATGTCTCTTTTGCTCACATAAGAAATACCGGTTGCCAGTCCTTCTGCATTGGTTAATACTTCACGGGCCATTGCCTGTGTAATCACATCCAGGTTACCTGTTGTAGCACCGGGAATTACCAGGGCTGAAGAAGAAGAAAAATCGGCATAGAGTTTACAACTACGGTTACACTGTCCGCAATACACGCAGGCCCCACGCTCATCATTGATCTTCTTGGTAAGGATCGACAAACGGGATGGGATTACCGGGATGCCCATGCCGGTAGCTGCTTTCTTAATCATCAGTTCATGCAAGCGGGGCTTGGGAGGCGGCAGGAAAATACCATCCGGGTCATTGGGCAATCCTTCATTAGAGCCATATACACCCAATAACTTATCTACCTTATCATAATATGGTTTGATGTCATCATAGCTGATGGGCCAGTCATCACCCAATCCATCAATACTCCTGCGTTTGAAATCCTTCGGGCCGAAACGCAATGATATCCTTCCCCAGTGATTGGTACGACCGCCAATCATGCGTGCGCGCCACCATTCCCATTTGGTTCCTTCGGCCATTGTATAAGGCTCTCCATCAATATCCCATCCCCAGAAACAACCATCGAAATCGCCAAATGGGCGAAACTTGGTGCTGGCACCGCGACGGGGCGATTCCCAGGGGTTTTTAAATTGAGAAGAATGAATTTTAGGATCGTAATCGGCCCCTGCTTCGAGCAGGCAGACCTTGAGACCGGCCTTGGCCAGCATATAGGCAGCCATTCCACCACCGGCGCCCGATCCTACAATGACAGCATCATACTTTTTAGATTCTTTCTTGATCTGAAGATCACCCATAAAACAACAATTTGAAGTGTGTTTGTTAGAGCAATGAAAGTAAAACTTTTTGAGTTAATACTTGCGGGTTTTAAAAAGAAAAAAACGATTTAGCAAAAGATTGCATGCATGAAAAAGCCACTATTTGCATAGTGGCCTCTTCAGGGTTAGCGTATATACGTTTTCAAAGAGACGTCCGTTTAACTGCAACCCATGCTGTTACCGCAGTTCAGGCACTTGTAACAGGTACCGCTGCGAATGGTAATATGTCCGCATGTGTTACAAGCCGGTGCATCACTCTGCATATTTTTAGCGGCGGCGTTCACAGCATCCAATCCTGCTTCCGCTTTAACAGGTGCGGCCGCACGCTGTAATTTTTGCGGTTGTGTAGCCGGTGTAACATTGGCCGAAGGCGCTGTTACCCGTATGCTGCTCAGCTCGGGCTTGCCCAGCAAAGTGGCATCACCATCATCATCGCCCAGGTTACCTACCTGCGGTCTGTCCAGCACATGCACCAGGTCAGTACGGCCCAGGTACTCATAAGCCAATACACGGAATACAAAATCAACGAGTGAAGTAGTAGTCTTGATATTGGGATGGTCTACCATACCAGCCGGCTCGAACTTGGTGAACACAAATTTCTCTACGAACTCTTCCAACGGAACACCGTACTGCAAACCAACAGAAATGGCAATGGCAAAACAGTTCATGAAGCTGCGCAGCGTAGAGCCTTCCTTCGCCAGGTCTATGAATATTTCACCCAGTGTACCATCTGCATATTCTCCTGTGCGGAGGAACAATACCTGACCGCCGATCTTGGCTTTCTGTGTAAAGCCCCTGCGTTTTGCAGGTAAAGATTTTTTCTCTACGATCAGCGATAACTGGCGCTTCAGCTTGGTATCGGTAGAAGCCTGCATACGCTTGTGTACTTCATCCAGCAATTCATCTACTGTAAGCTGGCTCATATCCACGATATTGGAAGCCATATCTGCTGTAGCCACTTTTTCTTCTTCAACTTCCTCCGATTTTTTCTTTTTATCGGAAGATTTATTGCTCAACGGCTGACTCAGTTTGGAACCATCACGGTAAAGAGCGTTGGCTTTCAATCCGAGTTGCCAGCTCAGCAAATAACAATCGGCAATCTCTTCTACTGTTGCTTCATGCGGCAGGTTGATGGTCTTGGAAATAGCGCCGCTGAGGAAAGGCTGACAGGCCGCCATCATACGGATATGTCCATACGCATGGATATAACGCTCTCCTCTCTTGCCGCATTTATTTGCACAATCGAATACCGTCAGGTGTGCATCTTTGAGATAAGGAGCGCCTTCCACTGTCATAGTACCACATACATAATCATTGGCTGCTTCAATTTCTGCTTCGCTGAAACCGATCGCTTCCAACAGGTTGAAATTCCAATCGCTGTACTGCGCTTCTGTAAAGCCCAAACGCTGCATGCATTCTTCACCCAGTATAAAACGGTTGAAGATGAAGCCGATCTCAAAAGCCGATCTCGCCGCGCCGTTCAGTTTTTCGATCTCAGCAGCAGTAAATCCTTTCTCGCTCAGGCTTTGTGGGTTGATGAAAGGAGCGCCCTCAAAGCTGGCAGCGCCTACTGCATATTTTTCAATGGCTTCCGCTTCTTTCGCGTTATAACCAAGGTTCTTCAATGCCTGTGGAACCGACTGGTTGATGATCTTGAAATAACCACCGCCGGACAATTTTTTGAATTTCACCAATGCGAAATCAGGCTCTACACCGGTAGTATCACAATCCATTACCAGGCCGATGGTTCCGGTAGGTGCGATCACAGTTGTTTGCGCATTGCGGTAGCCATGTTGTTCGCCTAACTGAACCGCTTCATCCCATGCACGGGTAGCAGCTTTCAGCAGGTAATCGGGACAATGCGTAGCCTTGATACCCTGGGGTTTGATCTCCAGGCCTACATATGCATCTTCCGCATCATAAGCGGCAGCACGGTGGTTGCGCATTACACGCAGCATGTCTTCTTTATTCTCTTCATACTTATCAAACGCACCCAGGAAGCCGGCCATCTCTGCAGATGTTTTATAAGCCACACCCGTCATGATAGCAGATATGGCCCCTGCAATACCACGGGCTTCTTCACTATCGTAAGCAATACCACTTACCATGAGCATAGAACCCAGGTTAGCAAAGCCAAGTCCGAGTGTACGGTAATCGTAAGAAAGTTGCGCTACTTCTTTAGAAGGGAATTGTGCCATCAACACAGATACTTCCAATACAGTAGTCCACAAACGTGTAGTATACTCAAAACCTGCTACATCAAACACATTGGTTTCATCATCATGAAACTTGCGCAGGTTGATAGAAGCCAGGTTGCAGGCCGTATTATCCAGGAACATATATTCCGAGCAAGGGTTCGACGCGTTGATACGGCCGCCTTTCGGACAAGTATGCCATTCATTGATGGTTGTATCGTATTGTGTTCCGGGATCGGCACAACGCCATGCTGCGTAAGATATCTGGCTCCACACTTCTTTTGCCGGTACTTTCTTCATCACACGGCCATCTGTACGGGCTTTCAGTTCCCAGTCGCCCCCCTCTTCCAGCACTTTGAAGAAACTGTTAGGGATGCGCACAGAGTTGTTTGAGTTTTGTCCGGATACCGTAGCATACGCTTCTCCCTCGTAACTGTTATCATATCCTGCAGCTACCAATGCAGCCACTTTATCTTCTTCCTGCACTTTCCAGTTGATGAATTCCATTACTTCGGGGTGATCCAGATCGAGACAAACCATTTTGGCTGCCCTGCGTGTAGTGCCACCGCTCTTGATAGCGCCTGCAGCGCGGTCGCCTATTTTGAGAAAGCTCATCAGTCCGCTTGAAGTACCACCTCCGCTTAACTTCTCTCCACCACCACGAATCTGTGAGAAGTTGGTACCTACGCCTGAACCGTACTTGAAAATGCGGGCTTCACGGGTCCACAAATCCATGATACCACCTTCATTCACCAGGTCGTCGTTCACGCTGAGAATGAAACAGGCATGGGGTTGTGGGCGCTCATACGCGTTGGTGGATTTTTTCAGTTTACCATCTTTGGGGTCTACGAAATAGTGGCCCTGCGGTTTGCCGGTGATGCCATAGCTCTCGTGCAAACCGGTATTGAACCATTGAGGTGAATTGGGTACGCAAGCCTGGTTGAGAATGCTGTATACCAACTCATCATAAAACACCTGCGCATCTTTGGTTGATGCAAAATACCCGTAACGCTCTCCCCACACACGCCAGCAATTGGCCATACGGTGTGCCACCTGTTTTACGCTGGTTTCCCTGCCTACCGAACCATCTGGCTGGGGTACCCCGGCTTTGCGGAAATATTTTTGGGCGAGGATGTCTGTTGCGATCTGGCTCCATTGTTTCGGAACTTCTACGTTGTTCATTTCAAAAACCTTTTCGCCATTGGGGTTTTTGATAACACTGTCGCGGTAATCGTATTCGAACTGGTCAAAAGGGCTTACACCCTCTGTTGTAAAGCGGCGGCTGAACTGTAAACCTTTAGAAGTGCGTGGGTTAGCCATGTAAGTATAGTTTTTAGCTGGTTTGTTGGTTTAGTCTCCGGTTAACGAATTGTTAAGCGGTTGACGAAAATATCTTTCCATTTTCACAATTCAACGCCGGAAATATCCACTGCTTGTGGATAAGGCATGTGGATTTTTTCGTACCTCCAATCAGGGTTGCATTTGCTGGAAAATGCACACCGGGTAGAAAATATTTTTGATCTTTTTGTAGTTTAAATGAACTTTTTTTCGTAAATAAAAAAGCCAGATTCCGAGGGGTTTTGCCTTTTACAAACACAAAAAACGCTCCAGGCAGCTACTTGTACCGAAATATGTATCTTTCCATGGATTTTTTTGCATTTTTGCAACAGCATCTATCCAATATTGAATGAAGCAAGCATTGTACAACCAATTTGTAGAGAAGAAAAGAACAGGCAGGAAATCTTTTGCGGTATTGATCGACCCCGATAAGGTAGATGACCAAAAGATCGCGCAACTGGTGCGATTGGCCACTGATGCTAAAGTCGATTATTTTTTCGTGGGCGGCAGTTTGGTCATTTCCAGTCACCTCGACGATTGCATCCGCCAGCTCAAAGCTTCCTGCGCTATTCCTGTTGTTTTATTCCCCGGCTCGCCTTCCCAGGTAAGTAAATATGCCGATGCTTTATTATATCTTTCACTCATATCTGGCCGCAACCCGGAACTGTTGATTGGTCAGCATGTGATCAGCGCTCCTTTTGTAAAGAAAAGCGGGCTCGAGATCATGCCTACCGGTTATATGGTCGTTGATGGAGGAGCTCCTACTACGGTGTCTTATATTTCCAATGCAACACCTATTCCGGCAGACAAAAATGATATCGCCATGTGTACGGCCATGGCAGGAGAAATGCTGGGTATGAAACTTATCTACATGGATGCAGGCAGTGGAGCCAAGCGGCCCATACCCGAATCCATGATAGAAAAAGTAGCGCGTCACATTGAAGTGCCGTTGATCATCGGCGGAGGCATCATCGATCCAGTCAAAGCCTATCTCAACTGCAAGGCAGGAGCCGATGTGATTGTAGTGGGCAATGCGATTGAAAAAGATCCGACGCTGATCAAAGAATTGAGTGCAGCCGTGCACAGTATTCCTGTGCAGGTATAACTGCATAGTTAAGATATCCCCCCATCAGTCTGTCCATGTGCAGCATGTGTATGCTGTTTGTTTTCAAAACGAAATTTGAAAATATGAAGCGCGTATTATTAACAACCAATTTCTTTTTTTGTATGCTGATTACGAACGCACAAACCGAAGACCCTGCTTACAAAACCATTGCGGATCAATTTGAACAGCTGTACAACACACAGCAGGGCGATAGCATTTTTGCCATGTTTTCTGCCGAGATGCAAAAAGCACTTCCAATAGATAAAACCAACACGTTCCTGTCGGGCTTATACCGGCAGGCCGGTAAGATCAAACAGCGGGAATTCACAAAGTACCAGTCGACTTTCGCTTCTTATAAAACTTATTTTGAAAGGGCTTTGTTCGCCGTAAATATTTCTGTAGATGATCATCATAAAATCAATGGTTTTTTGGTAAAACCCTTTGTTGATGAACCCCTTCCCAAAATAGACCGGAACCAGACCAAGCTTCAATTACCCTTCACAGGTGTGTGGACTGTTATTTGGGGGGGCGATACCAAGGAGCAAAATTATCATGTAGTATCTAGCGCACAGAAAAATGCCTTTGATATAGAGATAACGGATGAGCAAGGGCATTCATACAAAACAGATGGACAAACCAATGAAGATTATTATGCATTTGGCATGCCATTGACTGCCCCTTGCGATGGTGCGGTCGTATTGGTGGTGGATGGCATCAAAGACAATAAACCAGGCGATATGAACCCGGCTTATAGCCCCGGAAATAGCGTGATTATTAAAACGGAAAAAAATGAATATTTGGTCTTTGCCCATTTCAAACAACATTCTATCCAGGTAACGCAGGATCAAAAAATAAAACAGGGACAACTGCTGGGACGCTGCGGGAACTCAGGCAATTCATCAAAACCTCATTTGCATTTTCATATCCAGAATACAGAAGACATAAACAAAGCCACAGGAGTAAAATGTTATTTCGATCAAATACAGGTGAATGGTCAGCCTAAAACCGATTATTCACCTGTAAAAAATGATAAAATATCATCTCCTGCCTTATAAAAACTTCTTACCTGTTCACTGTTTTCATGGAAGCTTCGGGGTAGCGGTCGCCTGCGGCTACATTGCGGGGCGCTATGGCATCGATCGCTTTCAGGTCTTCTTTGCTGAGGGCTACTTTTAATGAACCGACATTCTCTTCGAGGTATTTGATTTGCTTGGTGCCCGGGATAGGGAAAATATGATCCCCTTGTGCCATTACCCATGCCAACGCCAGTTGCGAAGGAGTGCAATCTTTTTCAGTGGCAAGGTCCTGTATCTTTCTCACCAACTCCAGGTTCTTTTGAAAATTTTCTCCCTGGAAACGGGGCGAAAACCTTCTCCAGTCATCTTCGGCCAAATCATCAAAGCTTTTCAATTGCCCGGTAAGGAATCCCCGGCCCAATGGAGAATACGCTACAAAAGCAATTCCTAATTCCTGGCAGGTTTGCAGTAATTCATCTTCCGGCTCGCGGCTCCAGAGTGAATATTCTGTCTCCAGTGCAGTGATGGGATGAACAGCATGCGCTTTCCGCAAGGTTTGCGGCGAAGCTTCAGACAAACCAATAGCCCTCACCTTACCTTCGGTCACCAACTGTGCCATGGCTCCTACGGTTTCTTCTATAGGCGTATCCGGATCTACCCGGTGTTGGTAATACAGGTCAATGGTATCTATCTGTAATCTTTTGAGACTGGCTTCGCAGGCCGATCGCACATATTCTGGTCTGCCGTTAACACCCCTTACTGAAGGATTGCTCGGGTCTCTCAGAATGCCAAACTTGGTAGCAAGAGTGATATCGTGGCGGATACTTTTCAATGCTTTTCCAACCAACTCTTCGTTGTGAAAAGGACCATAGATATCGGCCGTATCCCAGAAACGAACGCCCAACTCATGCGCCTTGTGCAAGGTTTTCAAAGAATGTTCATCGTCTCGCTTTCCATAAAACTCACTCATGCCCATACAACCCAAACCAATTGCAGAAGCGGTCAAACCCTGGCTACCTAACTTTTTTAATTTCATAATGATCTATTTAAGATGAATTGTTTCGTCATGTAAAATTAGTAGCCCCTGCCAAGACAGTTATTACCTGATTGAAACCATTCATTACAAAATTCAATCCTAATTCAGGGTCCTGAAAAACGACGGTGTTACCTGTGTTTGCTTCTTGAAAAAATTATTGAAGTGCGATGGTTCTTCAAAACCCAGGCAGTAACCAATCTCGGCAATATTCCAATCAGTATGCTTCAACAAAGACTTGGCTTCACTCACGAGCCTTTCTGCAATCACGCCTGTGGTAGTTTTACCTGTGGTTGCCTTCACGGCTTTGTTCAGGTGATTCACATGTACTGCCAACTGCTCGGCAAAGTTAACTGCAGAGCGCATATCAAATCGCTGCGATGTGTTTTCGATGGGGAACTGTCTTTCCAGCAGTTCAGTAAATACCGCAGTGATGCGGGCCTTGGCATCTGTGTGCCGGCAGAGGCTTTCAGAAGGCTCCATTTTAAGTGCATAATGGATCAACTCGGTAACATAACTCTTCTGCAGATCGAATTTGAACGCATAATCCGATTGCATTTCATTCAGCATCTTGTTGAATATCTGGCTCACTTCCCTATCCTGCTCCTTGTTGAGTATATAGGACGGATTGCCGCCAGGTTTGAACATCGGCAGGTCGCCGAATTCATTCCGTATCCTGTCGGCAAAAAAGGATTTGGAGAAAATGCAGAAAAAACCGGTCTTGTCATCCGACAAAGACTCAAGGGCATAAGGAACCAGCGGGTTAAAAAAGATCAGCGTAGTGCCGGATATTTCAATACTCTTATCGGCATAATGGTACAGGTTGTGCCCGCGAATAAGGCTGATCTTGTAAAAATCCCTGCGGCTGTACACGACTTTGGTCTTGCATTTCTCCATTTGAAAAACGTTGAAATGTCCCATGCCTTCGTGCAGGTTGGCCGGAAGGATATTGAACTTGTCTCTGTAAAAATCTTCGATTGTTTGCATAAGTTGCGCTCTCAGGATGTTTTCGATTGCCATACAAATTTAAACAACTTCAACTTCGCAAGTTTCGGGTTTTATGGCTACCCTATGCGTTTTAGTTTTGTTCTATAATTAACACCCATGAACGACCAGGAAAATATCAACTACGGGCGTGTGGCAGCGGCCATTGATTATATCAGGGAAAATTTCCGTTCGCAGCCCGACCTCGATGAAATTGCAGAAAAAGTACATCTGAGTCCCTTTCATTTTCAGCGGCTTTTTACGGAATGGGCAGGTACCAGTCCGAAAAAATTCCTGCAATACATCAGCATCGCCCATGCCAAAAAAATGCTCAAGGAGGAACAAGCTACCCTGTTCGAAACAGCTTATGAGACAGGGCTTTCCGGCACCAGCCGCCTGCATGATCTTTTTATTCATATAGAAGGCATGACGCCTGCCGAATACCGCGATGGCGGAAAAAGCCTCGCCATCAATTATAGTTTTGCAGAAAGTCCCTTTGGCAATATCCTCGTGGCTTCTACCCCCAAAGGCATTTGTTATATGGCTTTTGCCGATGATGCGGAACAATCATTTGAAGCGCTTCGCAAACAGTTCCCTCATGCACAGTTCAGGCAGGTAGTAGATATGATCCAGCAAAATGCGTTGTACATTTTTACGCAGGACTGGAAAAACCTCGGCCAGGTAAAGCTGCACCTCAAAGGCACCGATTTTCAATTAAAAGTCTGGGAAACATTGCTCAAGATACCGTTGGGGCGCTTGGCGACTTATGGTACTATTGCCCAACAAATAGCGCAGCCCCATGCAGCGAGGGCCGTTGGAACAGCCATCGGAAGCAATCCCGTGGCATACCTCATCCCCTGCCATCGTGTTATTCAATCGACCGGCATTTTTGGCGGTTATATGTGGGGACCTACCCGCAAAACAGCGATCATTGGCTGGGAAGCCGCTAAAACAGCAATGAAATGATCAGGCATATTAATATCAGTAATAATGAACTAAGAAAAAAGATCAGACACCGCGAAATTTTGATGGGTGGAAACAGCAGGCTGAAAATTTATGGTAGCTTACTATGCAACTCCGGGAAACGCATGAGTAAAAACAACCGTGTATTCTTTGCCAACGCTGAAGAAGCTATTCAATTAGGCTTTCGTCCGTGTGGACATTGTATGCGGGATGCTTATCAAACTTGGAAAAATGGATTTATTCAGTAATAGCATAGACGAAACCACCAACCTGCTCCCTAAAGACGGCATCGTCAATTATTTTGGGAAGTTGTTGTCAAGAAAAGCAAGCGATCATTATTTTGATCGCCTGTTGGAAGACATCCGGTGGAAAAACGATGAAGCCATCATTCTTGGTAAACACATCATTACCAAGCGCAAGGTAGCCTGGTATGGTGACAGCAACTATGCCTACACCTACTCGAATATAACCAGGCAGGCGCTCATCTGGACCAAAGAACTACTTGAATTAAAAGCGCTGATAGAAGAACGAACAGAAACTGTTTTCAACTCCTGTCTGCTTAACCTCTATCACAATGGTAATGAAGGAATGGCCTGGCACAGCGATGATGAAAAATCGCTGGGAGTCAATACTATCATTGCTTCCCTCAGCTTTGGCGCCGAACGGAAATTTGCTTTCAAGCACAAAAGAACCGGCGAAAAAGTTGGCCTCATTTTAGAATCAGGCAGTCTGCTTGTAATGAAGGGAACTACCCAAACGCATTGGCTGCATCGCTTGCCTCCTACCAAACTGGTTTCAAAACCCAGAATCAATCTTACTTTCAGAACCATTTACGATCTTTAGGTTTCTCAAACCCGGCAATATGTCTCTTTATAAAAAAATCAATCCTTTTTCAAAGCCAAACAACGATATTGGTTTCACCACCAATACCAGCCAGATCCTGGGCGGCCGGTTCATCAATAAAGACGGCAGTTATAACCTGGTCAAGGAAGGCATGCCTTTCTGGAAAAGAATAAGCATATTTCATGACATGCTTACCCTGCCCCAGTGGAAATTCATCAGCATCATTGTGCTGTTTTATTTTGTCATCAATCTTGTTTTCGCTGCTGTTTATTACCTGTTGGGGCCGTCTCAAATGTCGGGTTTGCCTGCTGGCGATCAGTGGAAAATATTCAAGGAACTGTTTTATTTCAGTACACAAACCTTCACAACAGTTGGCTACGGGCATATTTATCCTGTTGGCGATGGGGCCAGCCTCGTATCCGGACTCGAAGCGCTGACCGGCTTCTTATCACTGGCCATTGCTACCGGTTTAATCTATGGACGTTTCTCCAAACCCAGGAGTTACCTGGTGTTCAGCGATCATGCATTGGTGGGTCCGTATAAAGATGGCACTGGCATTATGTTCCGCTTTGCCGCTATTAAAGACAAACATACCCTTACCGATCTGGAAGTAAGGGTGAATGTGGGCATGCAGGTGTTGGAAAACGACTCGCTTATATACAAGTACTTTTCATTGAACCTGGAAAGGTCGCGCGTGGAAAGCATGCCCATGAGCTGGACCGTTGTGCATCCCATAGACGAGAACAGTCCCTTCTCCGGTTTTACCGAAGATGATATGAAAAATGCCGATGTGGAATTGTATGTTATGCTGAAAGGATTCGACGACGTGTTTTCCAACTTTGTTCAGCATCGCACTTCCTACACTTACAACGAAATACTCTTCAACCGCAAGTTTGTACCCATGTACCGGGAGAGTGAGGATGGCAGCGTCACCATCCTGGAATTGCACAAACTGAACGTACATGAGATAATGAACTGATCTATTTCAACCCGGCAGTATCTACCCGCGAAGGCGTTTCCTTTCCGTTCACAATACCTCTTGAACTCAATGCAATGGCTTTGATGATCATGGTCATGTTATCGAGGTCCAGCGTTCCTATTTCGTCGCTGGCTTTGTGATAATTTGGTTCGCTGTCCATCTTCGATGTAGAGATCGTATGCGCAGGAACGCCCAAACGCGCAAGGGTAGCATTATCTGAGCGGTAGAATAATTGTTGATCGGGATATGGATCCGGATAAAAATTAAAACCGGTTCCTTCCAGGTTGCCTTGCAGTATCTTGCCCATATCCGTTTTTTCGTACCCGGTGATATAGGCGGAATTCCTTCCCCATTTGCTTTCTGTTCCAATCATTTCAATATTGAACATGGCTTTCACCTCGTCGGGGTTGAATTGCTTGGAAAAATAAGTAGCTCCGAACCCTCCTGCTTCTTCTGCTGTAAAAGCAGCAAAGATCAGGGTGCGTTCGTTGTTATTCAGTGCTTTGAAATATTTAGCCAGCATCATCACTGCCGTAGTGCCTGCCGCATCATCATTGGCGCCGTTGTAGATAGAGTCGTTATTAATCATATTCCGCGTATTGATGCCCAGGTGATCGTAGTGCCCGGAAAAAATAACATACTCATTAGGCTTGCTCTTGCCAGTCAGCACACCTACCACATTGGCCAGTTTCATTTCGGTGATTTCATGTTTGGCTGTGATCGTGTAAGCAGTCGGTTTTTGGGTAGTGAGTACGAACACTACATTCTTATCTGTTTTGAACAGGGCCGATTTCATACGGGTGAGGTTACCGAACAAGTGGCCAAAACTGGTATCTACCAGCACCAGGTAATTCTTATTTCCATTGAGCACTTTGCCCACCACGCTGCGTATATTATCATTGGCTGCCACGGTCACTGTTTCGTAACCCGAATGTTCGTTGATCGTCAGTTCGGGCTGGCATGTGAACACAATCACATTCCTGCTGTCGATCGTTGCACCATCGAAAGAACAGTTAACACCCAAAAATTTCGGGCGAACCATGGAAAAAGATTGCAGGTAAGTGCCGCCGTTGTTGAGTGTTTGCAACCCGGTCTGTTTGAATTCAGAAGCGATGAAAGCCGCTGCTTTTTCAATCCCCGGCGTAAAAACACGCCGCCCTTCCATATCATCTGCTGATAACGTGCGCTCTATGCGCTCTACTTCTTTAACCTGGATGACCTTATCGGCCGATGTCTGTGCAAAAGAAAATGTTGCTGCCAGTGAAGACAACAACATCAAACTAAATTCTTTCATTACTAATTGTTTGTTTTAATTGAGCCATTGCGTATCGAGTCATTGTCACATTATCAAAGACTCATCATTTCTTTGAACTTCACCGTTTGCCTCCGGCTCACTTCTATTTTTTCCCCTCCTTTGAGGTCTACCAGCAACCCGCCATTGAAATAAGGTTCTATCTTTTCAATCCAGCGAAGGTTGATGATGTGTTTGCGATTAGCGCGGAAGAACATACGGTCATCGAGCCTTTCTTCGAGTGCGTTCAGTGATTTCAGGATAAGGGGTTTATGGGTGCCGAAGAATACTTTGGCATAGTTGCCCACACTTTCAAACAAACGTATCTCGCCCAGCTTCACAAACCAGCAGCGTTCGCCATCTTTCACAAACACCTGGTCGATCTCTGTCAGCGGGCCGCGGTTGAGTCCACTTACACCGGCCGTTTCCTTGAATATTTCTACCTGTAGTTTCTGGATGGCATCGGCCAGCCGCTTGGGTTCGATGGGCTTCAGCAGGTAGTCCAGCGCATTCACTTCAAATGCTTTGATGGCATATTCATCATAAGCAGTGGTGAAGATCACCCTGGGCGCTTTTTCCAGTTCCGCCAGCAGGTCGAACCCGGTTTTGCCGGGCATCTGTATGTCCAGGAAAATCAGGTCGGGATTCAGGTTCTCGATCTTTTCCACGCCATCGTCTACATTGGCCGCCTCTTCTATGATCTCAATATCGGAGTGGTCTTGCAGCAACTTTTTGAGTTCGTTGCGTGCAAGCCTTTCGTCATCAATGATAATTGCTTTGATCGCCATATTGCTAATTTATGAATAGAATTTATGAATTACAATTCCTTTACGGGCATGATCACTTTGGCTTCTACCATGCTGTCGTCCAGGTCGCGAATGGAGAAAGTGGCCTGTGCACCAAAAAGCAGTTTGAGCCGGTTATGGGTACTGTTGATACCGAATCCATCGTTGCTGGCATTGCCATTCATCTGGCCCGTATTCTGCACAATCAGTTCGTGATGGTTGTCTTTGAAATCGGAAATGATACGGATAAGTCCCCCGCATTTTTGTTTTCCGATACCATGCTTGATGGCATTTTCCACCAGGGTTTGCAGCATCATCGGCGGAACGGGTTGGTCGAGGGTATCTTCATCGATATCATAGGCCACCTGCAAACGGTCTTCAAAACGAATATGTTCAAGCGCCAGGTAGTCTTTAACGATGTTCAGCTCTTTTTCAAAAGGAACTGTTTCGAGTTTTTCGGCCAGCATGCTGCTGCGGAGTATATTGCTCAGTTCAGTGATGGCCGTCCGCGCCCGTTCCGGATTCTCATCCACCAGCGCCCTTATACTGTTGAGGGCATTGAAAATAAAATGCGGATTGATGTGCGACTTGATTGTTTTCAACTCCAGTTCTTTTACCAGGCTTTCCAGCCGCACTTTTTGTATTTCGCTTTTGGTACCCAATTCCACATAATGCCATACATAATAAATAGAAACCCATACCAATATCAGGGGCGATTCGAAGAGCAGGTTGATAAGGAATCGTTTCTCCACCGATACTTTTTTCTCGGGTAAATAAAGATGGAGCCATTCGGCCATGAGACTGTTGGCGAAATTGTAGACCACAATGATACCCAGCACCACCACCGTGAGCAGCCACCATTTCTGCGCAACAACAGGTGGCTTCAACTTGAAGCGTATGATCAGTGCACGCAGTAAATGCGTGAAGGCAATACCCATGAGGATGGTTACGCCGGTCTTGGGGTAAAAGATTTTATTGGTCGGGTTCTCAAAGATAAATGCGAAGAAGATCATGGTCAGTCCGTAGAACAACCACCCCCCCACCTGGCACCACCAATATAATGTCACTTTTCCGCTTCTCATGTTAAGAACAAATATAGAGGGATTATTTCCCCACGTATCCAGGAAATTTGATTAAAGGCAAAATCGGTATCTGTTTGGTGCAAAAGCGTATTTTTACATTTTAAATTCTGCCTGAATGGAGATCAGACCCGGTCATTTACTACAATCCATCAATCATCCCGACGATCTCAAAAAACTCGGCCGTGAGCAATTGCAACTGGTCTGCGATGAACTGCGCCAGTATATTATCGATATCGTGAGTGTCCATGGCGGGCATTTTGCTGCCAGCCTGGGCGTGGTGGAACTCAGTGTAGCCCTTCATTATGTGTATAATACACCTTACGATCAATTGGTGTGGGATGTGGGACACCAGGCTTATGGACACAAGATCCTTACCGGCAGGCGCGATAATTTCGTCACCAACCGCAAATACAAAGGTCTCAGCGGCTTCCCCAAACGCAGCGAGAGCATCTACGACACATTCGGCGTAGGCCATTCTTCCACTTCTATTTCTGCCGCCCTGGGTATGGCCATGGCCGCCAAATACAAAGGCGAGCACCGCAAATCGGTGGCCGTCATCGGCGATGGCTCCATGACCGCAGGTATGGCTTTTGAAGCGATGAACCATGCCGGCGTGGCCGACAGCGACCTGCTGATCATCCTGAACGACAACTGCATGAGCATCGACCCCAATGTAGGGGCCCTGAAAGAATACCTCACCGATATTACCACTTCACCCACTTATAACCGCTTGCGCGATGAAGTATGGAACCTGATGGGTAAACTGCCTGTGGGTAAGAATTTCAGTAGGGACATGGCCAGCAAACTGGAAGCTGGCATGAAAGGTATGGTGAGCAAGAGCAGTAATCTTTTTGAATCGCTCAAGCTGCGTTATTTCGGTCCTATCGATGGCCACAATATTACCAAGCTGGTAGATACATTGAAAGACCTCCGCGAAATGCCCGGTCCCAAACTCCTGCACATTGTTACGGTGAAAGGAAAGGGTTATGCATTGGCCGAAAAGGACCAAACCAAATGGCACGCGCCCGGTTTGTTCGATAAAGTGACCGGCGAGATCTACAAGAAAAAAATAGAAACACCCCAGCCTCCCAAATACCAGGACGTATTCGGGCAAAGCATCATTGAACTGGCCGAACAAAACAGCAGCATCATGGGCGTTACACCGGCCATGCCCAGCGGCTCTTCCCTGAAATTCATGATGGAGAAAATGCCGCACAGGGCTTTCGATGTAGGCATTTGTGAGCAGCACGCCGTAACGCTCAGCGCCGGCCTGGCTACCCAGGGCATGCGGGTATTCTGCAATATTTATTCTTCTTTCATGCAACGCGCCTACGACCAGGTAGTGCATGATGTAGCCATACAGAAATTGCCCGTGATCTTTTGTCTCGACCGCGCAGGCTTGGTAGGCGAAGACGGACCTACTCATCATGGCTGCTACGATATCGCTTACATGCGTTGCATTCCCAACCTGGTTGTCAGTGCGCCCATGAATGAGCAGGAACTGCGTAACCTCATGTACACGGCACAACTCGAAAGCAATCAATCGCCCTTTGTAATCCGTTATCCGCGCGGAGAAGGTGTGATGCCCGAATGGAGAACACCCTTCGAAGCCGTTACCATTGGCAAGGGACGCAGGTTGAAAACCGGTAAAGAAATAGCTATTCTCAGCTTCGGCCATCCGGGCAATTTTGCTACTGCCGCTATTCGTGAATTGCGCACACAGGGCATTGATCCTGCGCATTATGATATGCGCTTTGTAAAACCTATCGACGAAGCATTGCTGCATGAAGTATTCAGTCAGTATAGCAAGGTTGTAACAGTGGAAGACGGTACTGTGGTAGGCGGGTTCGGCAGTGCGGTATTGGAATTCATGAACGAGCACGGATACAAAGCATCACTGCGGATACTGGGCATACCTGACAGGCTGGTAGAACATGGCACACCCAAAGAACTTCACCGCGAATGTGCGTATGATGCGCAAGGTATTGCAGATGCTGTAAGGGATATGATGAAAGAGACGGTGAAAGTCAGCGTATCGGCGGGTATTTAATTTTGGGCTTCTTCTTCGCCTATTTCTTCTGCACGGTTATCATTCCATTCTACAATGAAATTGTTGCGTCCTTCTCCTACCATCAGCTTCATGTAACGTTGCTGTGATAATTCAAGGATGGAAAGGAAGAGGAAGATGGCATGGATACGGTCTTCGCAAACTTCGAATACCTTTTCAAACGCTACTGTCTTTTCTTTTTCAATGAAGCCGAGCATATAATCGCGGCTCCCTTCCATGGTATAATTGTAGCGAACAACAGTATGCACCGGTTTATTCTGCCTGTCGTGCACCCTTTGCATTACCTTTTCAAAAGCTTTCATCAGCTTGAACATGGTAATGTTCTGTATTTCGGTTCCTTCCGAAGATTCTTCGCCGATCTCCGACAATTCTTTCTGCAGGTTGCCGCGCTTCACCATGAGCATGCGAATGGCTTCCATCTCTGCCATCTGTACCGCCGCTTCTTTGAAGCGCTTGTATTCGAGTATTTTGTCAACCAGTTCCTGGCGCGGATCTATTTCATTGCCCTGGGCATCGATCTCTTTACGTGGCAGCAACAGCCTGGCTTTGATGCGCATGAGCGTAGACACAAAAAGAATGAACTCACTGCTCAGCTCAATGTTCAGTTTTTCTCCCTGGTGAATAAATTCCAGGAAATCATTGATGATCCGTGTAATGGGAATATTGTAAATATCCAGCTCATCCCGTTCTATAAAAAACAAGAGAAGATCGAACGGGCCTTCAAACTGGTCTAACTTGATCTGGTAAGTGGTAGTATTCATTTGCTGCGAAAATAAGAAAAAGAGTGGGGAGTGAGGTTTTAACCCCAAACTCCCCATTCCCTGATGGGCAACTTATTTTCTTAATGCATCCCTGATCTCTGTGAGCAGTTTCTCTGAAGTAGTGGGGGCAGGTGGCGCAGCGGGTGCGGCTTCCTCCTTGCGCTTAAGGCGATTCATGCCTTTAATCAGCATGAATATTACAAAAGCCAGGATAATAAAGTTCAATACCACCGTTACAAAATTACCCCAGGCAAACACAGGCCCCAGTTTTTTGGCTTCGGCCAGGGTAAGTCCGGGTGTTATTTTGTCTGATAATGCCACATAGAGATTGCTGAAGTCGGCTTTGAAAATAATGCCCACAATCGGCATGATGAGGTCGTTCACCACCGAATCGACGATCTTACCGAAGGCGGCGCCGATGATCACACCGACAGCCAGGTCCATGACGTTGCCCTTGGTGGCAAACTCTTTAAATTCTTTTACGAATCCCATAGTGTATAGATTTAAATATGACAATATAAACATATTTCCGAAAAACCTCCAAGCCTTTAACCAGGTTTTTATCCCAAGTGATCCTCGATCGTCATCCCGAGCGCAGCCGAGGGATCTGCCTGAATCCTCAGCAGCTCCTTCGACTCGCTTCGCTCGCTCAGGATGACGTACTTCGACTCGCTGCGCTCGCTCAGGATGACGTGCTTCGACTCGCTGCGCTCGCTCAGGATGACGAATCGCGGAATAAATTGACGAGTGGAATAGATAAATAAAAAATCCGGCGCATCTTTGAAGAAATCTAAACCCTTGCGAGACAAATTAATCAACTGGGGCATTTTTATTGCTCTTTCCGTTATATGGGGCAGCTCTTTTATATTGATGAAAGCCGGTATGGTGGCATTATCACCCTACCAGGTGGCTTCGATCCGCATTCTCAGCGCCGGACTGGTACTCCTGCCCTTTGCACGCAAAGCCCTATTGCAGGTTCCCAGGAATAAAATGCCGTTGGTCATCCTGTCCGGACTCATCGGTAATTTTTTTCCGGCCTACCTGTTTTGCATTTCAGAGATCAAACTGGACAGTTCACTCGTTGGCATCCTGAATGCATTGACACCTCTCTTTACGATCCTCGTTGGTGTAGGCTTCTTCCAATTAAAAGTAACCACCAGCAAAGTGGTCGGTGTGATCATTGGTTTCATCGGACTTTGTCTGCTCATGCGCGCTTCCGGCACCATCAGCCTGCAATCTCTTTCTTATGCAGCACTCGTATTACTGGCTACCTTGCTGTACGGCATCAACGTAAACATGGTGGGCAGGCATTTGCAGGGCGTAGGTTCTTTGAACATTGCCTCGCTGGCATTCACTTTCCTCATCATTCCCTGTCTTATTATTTTATATTTCAACCATTATTTTTCACTGCCATTGGGAAGTTGGACAGTTCAACGTTCTACCCTGGCCGCATTTATATTGGGCGCAATGGGAACGGCTTTCGCTTCGATTCTCTTTTATATGCTGGTAAAAAGAGCAGGAACTTTATTTGCTTCACTCGTAACTTACGGTATCCCCTTTATTGCAGTGTTATGGGGACTTTGGGATGGAGAATCGGTGAACATCTGGCAGATGCTCTGCCTGGGAATTATTTTATCGGGTGTATACCTGGTGAATAAAAAGAGTTGACAGTGGTCAACTCTCTATACCGCCATCATTTCTTTTTCTTTAGCAGCCAGGTGCTTATCAACCAGTGCAATGAATTTATCGGTCAGGTCCTGCACGGTTTTCTCGGCATCTTTCGCCGCATCTTCACTCATACCATCTTTTTGCAGTTTCTTCACCTGTTCAATAGCATCGCGACGAACATTGCGGATAGCCACTTTGCTCTGTTCTCCTTCTGCACTGGCTCTTTTAAACAACTCCTTGCGGCGTTCTTCCGTTAACGGAGGCATGAAAATGCGGATGATCACACCATCATTCTGTGGTGTAACACCTATATTGGCCGCCATGATGGCCCTTTCAATGGGCTGCACCATGTTTTTTTCCCAGGGTTGAATGCTAAGGGTTCTCGCATCCAATACACTCACATTGGCTACCTGCGCAATGGGGGTGGGAGCGCCATAATATTCTACGGTAATGCCGTCTAACATAGCAGGACTAGCCTTACCAGCCCTGATCTTACCCAGCTCCGACTCCAGGTGGTTGATCCCTTTGCGCATGGTATCCTCGGTATCGGCTAATATCAAATCCAAATCTTCTGACATATAATTGTTTTTTTGACCGGGCAAATCTAAATAATTGCCAGAACATTTGATGCTGTACCGGGTGCGGCCATGTCTTCCGGCCTTGTCAGCAATATTTTATTCAATGGTTTGGTCGTATCGAAATGTTGCACATCGTACACACGGTATCCGAAACCAGAAAGGAAATCATACATGGCGGTGCGTTCTTCCCTGGTAAGCGTGGGGAATACTTCTGCTGCAATCGCAGGTTTATACGCAGCTATCAGTGACTCAATGGTTTTTAAAACCGAGAGGTCATGCCCTTCTGTATCTACTTTAATGAAAGACAGCTTGGGCAACCATTCCGGGTAGTGCTGTTGCAGGTATTTTTCGAGGTTAACACCCCTGACTTTCTGTTTTAATTTGAATTTTCCGTGGGTAGCATCACCCTCACTGTCTACCAACCCTCCATTACTGAATGAAGCTTCCGATGAAGCAAAATAAAATTCCCCGTCTTCCGGTGTTGCAGCAAAAGGGAGGGGTACGATCTTCGATTTGTCTTTATTCAACCGGGCATTGGCTTCGAGGATGGCATACACCTGTGTATTGGGATCCAGGCCCAGTACCAGTCCATCTGCACCCGCAGCAATACCCATGGCAACGGTGAGATCACCTGTATTCGCGCCAATATCAATAGCCATTCCGCCTTCCTTGATCACAGTCCTGAAGAAATCCACTTCCTGCTGTGTAAGCTTCTTTGGGGGCACCAGCGGGTTCAACCAGTTGGCGTACTCCACCACTCCTTCACGCTCGAGGTCGAACCGGTCGACACGGTAACCGAAATCCTGGAAATAACGGCGCGCTTTTTTTCTTTCAAAAGAGGCTTTCAAATAACTGAATATCGACATGTTTGGTGTTTAGCGGGTAAAAATAATATTAAATCATCTCCATTTAGCTTTTATCTTCGCGGCCATAATCGATCATCTCTATGGCAAGCATACAGGAATTGAAAGACACCGCCAGCCAGATCAGGCGTGATATTGTAAGAATGGTTCATGCCGTACAAAGCGGCCACCCCGGCGGATCACTGGGCTGCACCGAATTTTTTACTGCGCTTTTCTTTCGTACGCTGAAACACAATACGCAGTTTGCCATGGATGGCAAAGGTGAAGATCTGTTTTTCCTGTCTAACGGCCATATTTCACCCGTATATTATTCAGCACTTGCCCGTAGCGGTTATTTCGATGTAAAGGAACTCGCTAGTTTCCGCAGAATCAATTCCCGTTTACAGGGCCACCCTACTACCCATGAGCATTTACCCGGTATTCGCATTGCGAGTGGTTCGCTGGGTCAGGGTATGAGTGTTGCCATTGGAGCTGCCCTCAGTAAAAAACTGAACAAAGATCCCCAACTGGTATTCTCATTGCATGGCGATGGCGAATTGCAGGAAGGCCAGATATGGGAAGCCGTTATGTTTGCTGCCCACAATAAAGTAGACAACCTGATCTCTACGGTTGACTGGAATGGCCAGCAGATCGATGGTCCTACTAAAAAAGTATTGTCGCTCGATGATCTCCATGCAAAGTTTGAAGCTTTCAACTGGATGGTGCTGGAGATGAACGGCAATGATATGGATGATGTGATCGCCACACTTGATAAAGCCAAATCGCTCACCGGTCAGGGTAAACCCATTTGCATTCTCATGAAAACAGTGATGGGTAAAGGCGTTGATTTTATGGAAGGTAGCCACGAATGGCACGGCATCGCTCCCAACGATGAACAACTGGCCAAAGCGCTGGCGCAATTGCCTGAAACTTTAGGAGATTATTAATCAGCTTTTCAAAGACAATTGGTCTCTTCCTGCTTTGCGTGATGGTATCCACGCTGCCAGCAATGCGATGATCAGTATGGTACAGGCTACCAATGCGAAATCGGTGGGCATCATTTGCACCGGGTAATAATCGATGATGAAAGTATCACCTCCCAGTTTGACCAGTTTGTACTTCATTTGCAGCCAGCATATAATGGTGGCCAGCACGATGCCTGCACCTCCTCCAACTGTTGCCAATAAAAATCCTTCCGACAGGAAAATGCGTTCAATGTTCTGGTCATTGGCGCCCAATGCTTTGAGGATCGCGATGTCTTTTTGTTTTTCGAGTACCAGCATGGTAAGTGCACCCACCATATTAAATGCCGCCACTATTAGTATGAGTGACAGGATGCCGTAGATCACCCATTTTTCCATTTGCATCACTGCATACAAACTGCGGTTTTGTTCGTAACGTGTTTCTACAATATAATCATTCCCCAATTGCTTTTGCAAGGCAGCTTTGATCTGATCGGGATCGCTGTTTATTTTCAGTTCAAGGGCGCTGTATTCATCAGGCCCCATATTCAGCATGTATTTTAAGAATGCCAGGTTGGTGAAAGCATATTTGTTGTCGAAGTCCTGCTGCACCATGAAAGTACCGGCTGCCAAAGCATTAAAAGCATTGAGTCCGTCTGCCGATCCAAACCTCGCCGCCTGCCTGTTGGGCATATAAAGCGTCAGCGGGTATCCTTTTTTAGTAACGTCTGCCGCTATTGCATTTTCAATACCCACACCCAATACCAGTGTGGGCGCTTCGGTGGTGCCGGTTTCAAAGCGGCCTCTTTTGATATGCGCTGCGATCTTGTTGAGTTGCGTGAACTGTTCATCCACGCCCTTGATATATACGATGGTTTGCAGCTCGCCGTTTACCAGCAAGGCTTTTTCTTCTGCAATAAAACCCAGCGTTGTTATTCCGGAAGTGGCCCTGATACCGGCTACCTGTTCTTTGTTCAGCAAAAGGGTCTTACCCTTCGCCGGAACAATGCGCATATCGGCATAAAAATCCACATAGAGACTTTTCACCAATCCTTCAAAACCATTGAATACACTCAGTATAATGATTAGTGCAGCACTGCCCACTGCAATGGCCGCGATGCTGATCCATGCAATGATGTTGATGGCATTGGTTGATTTCTTAGACCGGAAATAACGCCAGGCAAAGAGCAGGTTCATCAGGAGTCCCCTTTTTTCTCGTCATTGATCTTTTTGAAAATGTCTTCCATCTTGAAAACATAATCAAGCGTATCATCGAGGTAGAATTGCAATACCGGTATCCTTCGCAACTGGTGCTTGACCCTGTTCACCAGTTCCCTTTTGATTTCCCAGGCTTTCGACTCAATGGTCTTCATAGCGGCAGCTGCATCTTTCACCTGGAAAAGACTCAGGTAAATACGGGCTTCGAGCAGGTCGGGCGTCACTTTCACCGATGAGATGGAAACCATCCCTCCATCGATCATTGACAGGTTGAGGTGCCTGAATATTTCATTCAACTCCTGCTGCAAAGCGCCGGCCACCTGTCTTTGTCTTTTTCCTTCCTCCATATTCTAACAATTGATTGACTGTAAAAGTAGTTACTTTGCTGTGTTTTAAAGATTTTATCGCCTATGAAGCGTTTTTCGAGGATATTTTTTTACCTGCGGAACCAGAAGCAAAATATCGTTCTATATCTTGTATTCAACCTGTTATCGGTTATTTTTTCGCTCGTTTCACTGGCTATGCTGGCCCCCTTCCTGCAAATGCTCTTTGGCAAAGAGAAAATGTTGATTGCCAGACCGGCTTTTACTTTCAGCACCGAAGGAGTGACCAGCAGTCTCAAATATTTCCTGGGGCAGCTCATCAGGCTAAACGGACCGGAATACGCCCTGGGAGCCATTTGTGTGATCATCATCGTGTCTATTTTTTTCAAGAACCTGTTCACTTATTTTTCTTACCGGGTACTGGCGCCTATACGCAACCACGTCATGACGAGGCTGCGCGCCGACCTCTACGCCAAGATATTGCAATTGCCCATCGGTTTTTTTACTGAGCAGCGCAAGGGCGATATCATCAGCAGGATGAGCAACGATATGAACGAGATCGAATGGAGCATCATTGGAACACTGGAAGGACTCATCCGTGATCCGTTGAATATCCTGATCATCCTTGTTTTTCTTGTCATTATCAGTCCTGTTTTGTCGCTGTTCCTGATGGTATTGTTACCACTCACCGGCTTCATCATCGGACGGGTGAGCCGTTCCCTGAAAAAACAGTCGGGCGTTTCCCAGGAGCAACTGGGCATCCTGATGTCTATATTGGATGAAACACTTACCGGGCTACGGGTGATCAAGGCATTCAACGCAGAGAAGATCATCGGTAATAAATTCATTACCACCAACAAGACCCTCAACCATATCCGTAACAAGATGGCTTTCCGCCGCGACCTGGCTTCGCCCATGTCTGAATTCATGGGCGTGCTGGTGCTGTCTTGTATTCTCTGGTTCGGCGGCAAGCTGGTGTTGAATCACCAGGCAGGATTGGCGGTGGATGGCTTTCTTACTTATATTGTTTTCTTCACCCAGATTATCAACCCGGCCAAGTCTTTGTCCACTTCTTTCTATAATGCGCAGAGAGGGAGCGCTGCCATACAACGTATCGAAGACATATTGAAAACACCGGTTACGGTTACCGATAAACCCGATGCGCAAACCATTCACAGTTTCAACAGCCATATCGAGTTTCGCAATGTTAGTTTTGCTTATGATGATGTGACCATCCTGAAAAACATCAACCTGACAATTGAAAAGGGTAAAACCATTGCCCTGGTAGGATCGTCCGGCGCCGGTAAAAGTACACTGGCCGATCTCATCCCCCGTTTTCATGATGTGAGTGCGGGCGAACTGCTGATCGATGGGGTGAACATCAAGGAATATTCGTTGCATTCGGTGCGCAGTCTTATGAGCATTGTAACACAGGAGCCGATTCTTTTCAATGATACCATTGCCAGTAATATTGCATTGGGTATGGAGTATGCCGATGCTGCACAAATAGAACAGGCAGCGCAGGTAGCCAATGCATTACAGTTCATTAAGCAAAAAGAAGAAGGCTTCAATACCAATATCGGCGACCGCGGCAGTAAGCTCAGTGGTGGGGAGAGACAGCGCCTTACCATTGCACGTGCCGTGTTAAAAAACCCACCCATACTCATCCTGGATGAAGCCACTTCTTCTCTGGATACGGAAAGTGAGAAGCTTGTACAGGAAGCTATTAATAATATGATGCAAAACAGAACTTCTATCGTCATCGCCCACAGGCTGTCTACTATCCGTCATGCCGACGAGATCATTGTATTACAAAAAGGAGAGATCGCCGAAAGAGGTACGCATGAAGCTTTATTAGCGCAGCAAGGCATTTACCGCAAGTTGGTAGAAATGCAGGAAGTAAAATAATTACTCCGCAGTCGGTTTCACCAGTCCCAGTTTTGCTTCAAGACTCAAAGTAGCATGCGGCACTGCGCGCAAGCGGGCTTTGTCTATCAGCCTACCGGTAACGCGGCAGATACCATAGGTTTTATTTTCGATACGCATGAGCGCTTTTTCGAGGTGATCGATATAAGTGATCTGCCGGCTGGCCATCTGGCTCAGTTGCTCTCTTTCCATGCTCATACTGCCATCTTCCATGGTCATGTAACGGGCGTCATCGTTATCGCCGCCCATTTCATCTTTACGGGTGATCAATCCCTGTAAATAGGTCAACTCTTTTTTCGCTGCCTCTAATTTCCTGTTGATCAATTCTTTGAATTCATTGAGGTCTGCATCACTGTATCTCACGAGTGGGTCTGTATTTTTTGCGGTGTCTGCCCTTTTTTCCAAAGGGGTATAACCTGGGTGATAAGGAACACTTGTTTTTACACTGGTCTTGGGCACTTTGATATCCTTGATGGGTTCCAAAGGCTTGCGAACCGGTTTAACGGGCGGAGCCGGAGGCGCTTTAACTTCAGGCTTCTTCAGCACGGGTGGCTGAAAGGGCTTAGGCGCAGGTTTAACTACCGGGGCTGGTACCGGTTTGGCGGCCGGCTTCGCCACAGGCCTGGCTGCAACTTTGGCAGGGGCTGCCTTAACAACGGGGGCTTTTTTAGCCGGGGCCGCTTTCTTGGCAATAGGAGCAGGTTTAGCTGCTGGTTTTTTGGGTGCCGGCTTGGCCGCCACTTTTTTTGCAGGAGCCGCCTTTTTAGGAGCCGGCTTGGGTGTTGCTTTTTTAGGCGCAGGCTTGGCTGCCGCTTTTTTTGCAGGGGTCGCCTTTTTAGGGGCTGGCTTTGATGCTGCCTTCTTGGGGGCAGGCTTTGCCGGAGCTTTCTTGGCTGGGGCCGCTTTCTTAGAAGCAGGTTTCTTAGTAGCCATACGCTTTTATCCTTTTTTGTTTACTACCACTTTCAGCAGTGCGTCATTGACTTCAATTTCGATGCCATCCTCAATTTCGGGCTTCCATTCAATGACATCTGCCAAAATTTCGCGGCAAATATAATCGTTATATTTAATAATAGAGGGCTTCAGACTCGCTGTCTCAAGCACATCTACGAATATACGGTCTGTGAGTTCAAAACCGCTTTCTTTTCTAATATTTTGTATGCGGTTGACGAATTCCCGGGCATCCCCTTCCTGTTTCAGATCTTCCGTAATAGTAATATCCAGGGCCACTGTGAGGCTGCCTTTGCTGGCAACACTCCATCCGGGTATGTCTTCCGCAGCAATATCCACATCACTCAGTTCCAGTAGTACCTCCTCGCCGTCGATCGTAAGGGCGTACTTTCCCTCTTTTTCGATGGCGGCAATGTCCTGCTGGCTGAACGCCCCGATGGCTGCTCCTACCGCTTTCATTCTAGCGCCCATGCGGGTGCCCAGTGCTTTGAAATTGGGTTTGACCCTTTTCCTGATCACACCTTCTGTTTCAGTGATGTATTCCATTTCCTTCACATTCACCTCTGCCTTTATCAGGTCTTCGATCTTTAACAACTGCTCTTTCATCGCCGGATCCAATACAGGAATCAATACTTTATGTAAAGGCTGGCGTACTTTGATGTTGACTTTTTTCCGAAGCGATAATACCAGCGAACAAACATCCTGCGCCAGTTGCATGCGTTCTTCCAGTAAACTGTCTATCGCCTGCTCGTTGGCAACCGGGTAATCGGCGTGGTGAATGGATTCCACCTTAAATCTTTTGCTTACCGCATTGAGATGGCGGAACACCGCATCACTGAAGAATGGAGAAATGGGAGCCATTAATCGGATGATGGTTTCCAGGCATTCATACAAAGTCTGGTAAGCGCTGATTTTGTCCTGCTCGTATTCGCCCTTCCAGAAACGGCGACGGCACAAGCGTACATACCAGTTGCTCAAATACTCGTCTACAAATTCTTCTATCGCCCTTCCTGCCAGCGTGGGTTCATAATCATCCATGGCGGCAGTGGCTTTTTTAATCAAACTGTTCAGTGACGATAAGATCCAGCGATCGATCTCCGGCCTTTCTGCCAATGGTATATAAGCTTCCTTAAATGCAAAACCATCTACATTGGCATAGAGCGCAAAGAATTGATAAGTATTATATAAAGTGCCGAAGAACTTGCGCTGCACTTCCTGTATACCGGCAATATCGAATTTGAGGTTATCCCAGGGAGAAGCATTGGTGATGAGGTACCAGCGTGTGGCATCGGCCCCGTATTTTTTGATAGTATCGAAAGGATCCACCACATTACCCAGGCGCTTGCTCATCTTGTTGCCATTCTTATCCAACACCAATCCATTACTCACCACAGTCTTGTATGCCACACTATCGAACAACATTACGGCCAGAGCATGCAGGGTATAAAACCATCCGCGTGTCTGGTCCACCCCTTCTGCAATGAAATCGGCAGGGAAAGCTTCTCCTTTATCCACCGATGCTTTGTTCTCGAAAGGATAATGCCATTGTGCATAAGGCATGGCGCCACTGTCGAACCAAACATCTACCAGGTCGGGCACACGGTGCATAGGTTGGCCTTTGGTGCTCACCAGTACAATCTCATCCACAAAAGGTTTGTGCAGGTCGAGTATCCCTTCGTGCAGGTAATGTTTGTTCACATCGCCACCTAATACTTCATTGGCTTTTCGGATACCGTCATTTAATTCGGTGATGGATCCGATGCAAATCTCTTCACCCCCATCTTCGGTACGCCAGATGGGTAAAGGTGTGCCCCAGTAACGGCTGCGGCTGAGGTTCCAGTCCACCATGTTCTCCAACCAGTTACCAAAACGGCCTTCCCCGGTTGATTTGGGTTTCCAGTTGATGGTCTTATTCAGCGCCACCATCTGGTCTTTCACCGCTGTGGTTTTGATGAACCATGCATCGAGCGGATAGTAGAGCACCGGCTTATCTGTTCTCCAGCAATGCGGGTAACTGTGTTCGTATTTTTCTACTTTGAAGGCCCTGTTTTCTTTTTTAAGTTTTACGCTGATGTCTACATTCACATCTTCGTAGTTCGGATCGTCTTTGTAATTCTTTACATAACGATTGCTGAACTCACCCAATCCTTCTACAAATTTTCCTTCACGGTCTACCATGGTAAGGATACCGATATTGTATTTCTGTCCCACTTTGTAGTCATCCGCACCAAATGCCGGAGCCGTATGCACGATACCGGTACCATCTTCAGTGGTTACAAAATCACCCACGATAACCCTGAACGGATCTCCGCCTGCATGCACCGGGCTATTGGCTTCATAAGGCAGCAATTGTTCATACCTGCATTCTTCTATGTCTTTGCCCTTGAATATGGCAAGGATTTTCCAGGGTAATAATTTCACTTCTGCATGGTAACCGTCCAAATCATTATTCTCTCCTTCCGGCTTGAAATACTTGCCCAGCAAGGCTTTGGCAAGTACCACGTTAACGGGCAGATGGGTATAGGGATTGAAGGTCTTAACCAATACATATTCGATATTCGCTCCTACGGTCAGGCCCAGGTTAGAAGGCAATGTCCAGGGGGTAGTAGTCCAAGCTAAAAAGAACACTTCATCCGAACCAGCTGCATCGAACAAGAATTGTGAGCGTTCATTTTTCACCGCTTTGAACATGGCCACCGCGCTCGTGTCTTTCACATCTTTATAGGTACCGGGCTGGTTCAACTCATGTGAACTCAAACCGGTTCCCGCTGCAGGCGAATAAGGTTGTATGCTTACGCTTTCGTACAGGAAACCTTTCTTGTACAATTCGCTCAATATCCACCAAAGCGTTTCAATATAATCGTTCTCGAAAGTAACATAGGGATCGTTGAGGTCTACCCAGTAGCCCATTTTGGTGGTAAGCTCATCCCACTTGTCTTTATAACGCAATACCGCTTCGCGGCATCTCTGGTTGTACGCTTCTACCGATATTTTTTTGCCGATGTCTTCTTTGGTAATACCCAGCTCTTTCTCCACACCCAGCTCTACCGGCAGCCCGTGCGTATCCCAGCCTCCTTTTCTTTTTACCTGGTAACCCTGCATGGTTTTATAGCGGCATACCATGTCTTTCAGCGTACGGGAAATCACGTGGTGAATACCAGGCATACCGTTGGCGCTGGGCGGACCTTCGTAAAACACAAAGGGTGTCTTCCCTTCACGCAATGATACACTCTGTTCAAATGCCTGTCCGCTTTTCCATTTGGCCAGTATTTCCTGCTCTATAAAGGGCAGATCCAACCCTGAAAATTCCTGGTATTTCGCACTCATACGATTTCTCCGTTCGATCGGTTAGCTGTCAATGATTTAAAATGCTTGCGAAGGTACGGATAAGGGCGAAAATCACCTCTTCTTTTTCCGTCCCCGCCAAAGCAGGAAGCCCGTTACAGGCGGGGAAGCAGCTATCAGGGCCACCGTAAAATATAGCAGCTTGCTGCCCATTCCCAGGGTCCTGATCCGTCCCGTGTGGAGATCGAAATTGGACTGGGCAAATTTATCGTATGCAGTATAATTAGTATATAACTCTTCCTTCATCTTTTTCCCGGTAGAAGGGTCAATAAACAGGGTATGCTGCTTGCGCACAAATGTATAATCGTACCGCATGATCAACCGCATGGGTGCCCGGCCATCAGCAGGACAAACAATATATACTTCACTGGCCCCCGGGTATTGTTTTGACATATAGTTGTAGCCGCTGTCGGCCGCCCCCGTGGCAGGTCGCGGTGTACGCATCGCCATTGTTTTCGGCTTCATTGTTTTCGCCGCCAGGGATTGCCCGGTAAGCAGGCGCATCATGTCTTTCACGGTGTCGAAAGCAAAAAACATCCCCGTAAATGCAATGAGCGACAATACCAGCACCGCATAAAATCCCAGTACGCTGTGCAGGTCCCAGTTGAGCCGCTTCCAGTTTTTTGTTTTAAAATTGATCCTTAACGCTTTTGCCCAGAACCGCTTCTGCCGCGGCCACCAGAGGTAGAGTCCGCTAAGACACATCACAAAAAAGATGAGCACATTCCATTTGATGATCTCTTTGCCAATATTCCCCAACAACAGCGTGCGATGCAGGTCCAGCACCACGCTGAAAAAATCTGCTTTTGCCTCCCTTACGCCCGTTATTTCACCGGTGTAAGGATTCATGGAGATCAATTTGCGGTTCTTTGTAGATACGATATAGGCTGCATCTGCTTTTTCCTTGAAAGAAATGAGGGTGATCTTATCGCCTGGATAATATTTTTTTACCGTATCGGACAGTTGCTGCAATGAAAGCCGTTCCC
The DNA here is from genome assembly GCF_900106985.1 of Hydrobacter penzbergensis. Lineage (NCBI taxonomy): Bacteria > Pseudomonadati > Bacteroidota > Chitinophagia > Chitinophagales > Chitinophagaceae > Hydrobacter > Hydrobacter penzbergensis. Next base: position 160,008 of record NZ_FNNO01000002.1, read on the forward strand.
CGCCTGTTTTAGCAACATGAAAATAATTATACTGCCATGCATCACGCCCCTCTTCTTCAAATACATACAGTGCTCCGCTGAGGGATACAATAACAACCACCAATCCGCTGATCAACCCCAAATAAAGGTGCAACTGCCTGACGATATGTTTAAATCCTTTCTTTTGCTTCACCGCGCGAAGGTGAGGCTGCTCACCATAACCAGGGAACGGAATAGGGAAATTTTGTTACGAAAAGAGGAGGAATGAAGGCTAGTTGTTTGTTTTCCGGATCAGTTTATATATCCTGATGGCGCTCATGAGCAATACAATGAACACCAACAATCCAATCAATCCCCACACAAGGCTCATGCCCTGTTTCACCACTACCAACATTACAATAGCGATTAAGAAAATGGTGGCTACTTCATTCCAGATGCGCAATTGCTGGGAGCTATACCTGAATATTCCCCGCATTTCCTGTTTGAAGATGCAATGCAGTGAATAATGATATACATAGAGCAACAGTACAAAAAGCAATTTCAGCAATAACCACCTGCCGGCAGGCTCAAACAGCAGCTTGTCCCACCCGCCATTGAACAGCACGCTCAACCCCAGTACCAGGGTAAGTATGGCGGAGGGCCAGGTAATGCCATACCACAACCGTTTCATCATAACAAAAAACTGTTTGCGCAGCATATCACGCACCAGTTCTGGTTGTTCATCTGCTTCCGTTGCATAAATGAATAGGCGTGGCATGTAGAAAAGGCCGGCAAACCAGGTTACGACGAAAATGATGTGAAGAGCTTTCAGGTATAAGTACATAGCATTTATTTTATCGTCATCCCGAGCGAACGAAGCGAGCCGAGGGACCTGCTTGAAGGTTCGGGCAGGTCCCTCGGCTGCGCTCGGGATGACGTAACAAAAATCAAACACCAGTGATTTCTCTTACTGCCTGTACCCATAATGGATGTGTATTTAAACAGGGAATCATCTTGTATGACTCACCCCCGGCGTTCATGAAACTTTCTCTTCCCCGCCCTTCAATCTCTTCCAGCGTTTCCAGGCAATCACTCACGAAAGCCGGACAAAGGATCAGCAGTTTTTTGATGCCTTCTTTCGGCATTTCGGTCAAACGTATGTCTGTAAACGGTTCCAGCCATCCTTTGCCCAGTCGCGACTGGAAAGAAATGCTGTATTTGTCTTGCGGTATACCCAGCTCACCCGTTACCAGTCTCGTGGTCTCAAATACCTGGTGACGATAACAGGTAGCGTGCGCAGGGGAGGGTGTTTCACAACAGTTGGCCGATTGCAGGCAATGGCAGCCCGTTGTATCACTTTTCCTGATATGCCTGCCCGGAACACCATGATAGCTGAACAGGATATGATCGTATTCCTGTGCCAGCCAGGGCCTGATATTTTCGGCTAATGCATGAATATAATGAGGCTCATTATAAAAAGGCTTTATAATGCTTAGTTTGAAAGGGTAAGATTTTTCTGCCAGCTGTTTCTTGGCATATTCTACAGCCGTTTCAAAACTGCTCATGGCATAATGGGGATACAGCGGCAGTAGTATCACTTCTTCCAGTTGCGGATGGGCCTTTAGCAAACGCTCGTAAGCCTGTGCCGGTGAAGGGTTGCCATAACGCATGGCTATTTCAATGGGTACACTGGTCTGTTGCTGCAATGCTTCCTGCAATTGCCGGGTGAGTACGATCAGGGGTGACCCTTCTTTGGTCCAGATGGTACGGTAAGCTTCCGCAGAATTGTGCGCCCTTTTCGGAACGATCAGCCACTTCACTAATATAGTACGCAGAATATAAGGGATATCTATGACCCTTGCATCCATCAGGAATTCATTCAGGTATCTTCTTACGTCGCTTACTTCTGTTGAATCCGGCGATCCCAGGTTCATCAACAATAAAGCTTTTTTAGTAGGTTCGGGCATAATATTATTGTGTGTGCAAATGTAATCAGGAAGCGGCAAAAGAAAAGCATTCATAGCGCTTCTTGTATTGTGACAGAGAAATGACAATGAATTGACGGAAATCATACCCTTTTAGAAACTGTTGACGATACCTTTGCGTAGTTATTATCAGTAAGAAGGGAAAGCATGGCTATTGATCAATTTTTTGTAGCAGGTATCAACTATAAAAAAACAGATGCGCATATCCGCGGTCAGTTTGCCGTAGGGCCCGATCAATACGCAATACTGCTGCAAAAAGCTTCTCTGTATGGATTACAGGAAGTATTTGTGCTCAGTACCTGTAACCGCACCGAGATTTATGGCCTGGCCGACAATGCTGCTGTATTGATTGAATTATTATGCAGTGTAACCACAGGTTCAGCCGCTGTTTTTACCGAAGGATGTTATATCAGGCAAGGCCATGAGGCCATCAACCACATTTTTGCGGTTGGCGCCGGTCTCGATTCCCAGATACTGGGCGATTATGAGATCGTTGGGCAAATGAAACAGGCCGTTAAGTTCGCCAAAGAAAGGAACTGCATCGGCGCTTTCATGGAAAGGCTATTCAACACCGTATTGCAGGCTTCCAAAACCATCAAGAATGAAACGGCGTTAAGCGGAGGCACTATTTCTGTTTCTTTTGCCGCCATTCAATTCCTTAAATCACGTCTTATTGATCATAGCAGCCAACAGATACTATTGTTGGGCACCGGCAAGATTGGTCGCAATACCTGCAAGAACCTGATCGACTACCTGGGTATCAAAGACATTGTGTTGATCAACCGCACGCCAGAAAAAGCGGTGGAGTTGGCAAATGAAATGGGACTGAAAGCCGCTCCTTACGAATCATTGGAACAACAGGTACAGGATGTGTCGGTCATCATTGTGGCTACCAATGCAAGTAGTCCGGTCATCACCCATCAACAATTGATCAACAGTACACCCAAGATATTGATCGACCTGTCTATCCCCCATAATATTGAACCGGCGGCCGGCACTTTAGCACATATTACGCTGGCCAACGTGGATGACTTGTCAAAAATCAACGATGAAACATTGCTGAAAAGAAAAGCGGAAGTGCCCAAAGCGCTGACCATTATTGAAACACATAAAGCCGAATTCGAAGAATGGCTCAGTCTGCGCAGCCACGTTCCGGTATTGAAAGCGGTCAAGCAGAAACTGCAAGACATGCACAGTTGTAAAATATTCCGCTCGGCGCACCAGCAATTATATTCAACACCCATCGACAAAGCTGCCATACAGAAAGTGGTGAACAATGTGGCCTTGAAAATGCGCTACCAGCACCAACCCGGCTGCCACTATATAGAGGCGATCAATGATTTCATGACCAGCAGCACTAATTAAGATGAACAAGCTATTAAGAATTGGCACGCGCGACAGTCAACTGGCTGTCTGGCAGGCTACATTGGTACAGGAACAACTGAAACAACATGGCATAGCCAGTGAGTTGGTGTTGGTGAAAAGCGATGGTGACCTCGACCTGGTAACACCGCTGTATGAAATAGGCGTACAGGGCATTTTTACCAAGACCCTCGATACTGCTCTTTTGAATAACCGGATCGACATTGCGGTGCATTCTATGAAAGATGTGCCAACACAGCCGGCAAAAGGCATTGTACAAGCTGCCGTGCTAAAGAGGGCTTCGTATAAAGATATTTTAGTTCCTTCGTCATCCCGAGCGCAGCCGAGGGACCTCACCGATCCTTCAGCAGATGCTTTACTCACCATTGCCACCGGTAGTACCCGCAGGAAAGCACAATGGCTCAACCGTTATCCGCATCATCGTATAGAAAGTTTGCGCGGTAATGTGAACACCCGGTTGCGTAAGCTCGCGGAAAGTGATTGGTATGGCGCCATTTTTGCCGCCGCGGGACTGGAGCGCATCGGCCTGCGGCCCGATAATGCCATAGAACTGGATTGGATGCTGCCCGCTCCGTCGCAAGGAGCCATCATGGTAGTATGCAGGGAACATGAACATACAGTGGCCGATGCCTGTGCTTTAATGAACGATGCAACTACTGCACTATGCACACAAATCGAAAAAGATTTTCTCCGCAGTTTGTTCGGCGGATGTACCACACCTATCAGCGCCCTGGCTGAATTATCCAATGATACTGTTTTGTTCCGTGGCAATATCCTTTCACCCGATGGTACACAAAAATTAGAAACAGCTGTCCAGGTTCCCGTACAGGAAAGCAAAGGTATCGGCATAACGGCCGCCAACCAACTGCTGGAGCAGGGAGCCGGCGAAATAGTAGCCGCCATTCGCAATGCAACCCATTCGTAAAACCATATTATCTACCCGGCCAGTGAGCGCTGCATTGGTTCGCGCAGCTCAATCAAAAAATATTGAGCTGGAAGCCATTTCGTTCATTGAAACGGAAGCCATTGAAGATGTGGAAGTGCAACAGGAAATAGAACAGGCTGCACTGCAAAAGGCTGCAATCGTCTTCACCAGTATGAATGCGGTGAAAGCGGTGACCGATATGCTGGATCAGCAGGTGCCCGAATGGCGCATCTACTGCATTGGTCATAAAACACAGGAACTGGTATCGGATTATTTCGGAGCACAGTCAATTGCCGCAACGGCCGACCATGCGATGGCATTGGCCGATGCGATTATAGAAGACAGTCCCGAAGAAGTGTTTTTCTTTTGCGGCAATAACCGCCGCGATGAACTTCCGCATCAATTGCAGGAACACAACATAGTGGTCAATGAAATAACGGTATACCAAACAAGGTTGCTGCCACACAAAGTGGACAAAGCCTATGATGCAGTGGTATTTTTCAGTCCGAGTGCTGTTGACAGTTTTTTCAAGCTGAACAAATTGCCCGAACATACAATAGTATATGCAATTGGCAATACAACAAAAGCGGCTGTGAAAAAATATTGCAGCAATCCCGTGAAGGTGGGAGACTCTCCCGATAAAGAAGCGTTGATAAGAAAAGTAATAACGTCATCCTGAGCGAGCGAAGCGAGTCGAAGGAGCTGCTAAAAACTCAGACAGATCCCTCGGCTGCGCTCGGGATGACGATGAAAAAAGATGTAAAATGAAGAACGATTTACTGTTAAAAACACTCCGCGGAGAGCCCACCGAAAGAACACCTGTATGGATGATGCGCCAGGCAGGAAGATACCTGCCCGAATACATGGTATTGCGTGAAAAGTATGGATTCTTTGAACGCTGTCAAACACCGGAACTGGCCTGCGAGATTACCTTACAACCAGTTGATATTATTGGTGTGGATGCCGCCATCCTGTTTTCAGACATACTGGTAGTACCACAGGCTATGGGGCTTGAAGTACAGTTGGTAGAAAGCAAAGGCCCCTGGCTGCCCGATCCAATTAAAACGAAGCACGACCTGAATCGCATCCGTGTACCTGAAATAACAGAAACCCTGGGTTATGTACTGGATGCCATCAAACTCATCAAACAGGAATTGAATGATCGTGTGCCACTGATTGGTTTTGCCGGCGCTCCCTGGACCATTCTATGTTACATGGTGCAAGGCAAGGGTTCCAAAACATTCGATGAAGCAAAAGCTTTTTGTTATACACAACCAGCGCTGGCTCATCAATTATTGCAGATGATCACCGATACCACCATCGCTTACCTGCAAGGACAAATAGGCGCCGGTGCCGATGCAGTACAGCTATTCGACAGCTGGGGTGGATTACTGGGTCCTGATGATTTTGAAAACCTCTCATTGCAATACATCAGGCAGATCGTTGCTGCCGTAAAGGATAAAGCGCCTGTGATCATTTTTGCCAAAGGCGCCTGGCATAGCCTGGATGAAATGGCAGCTACAGGAGCACATGGACTGGGCATCGATTGGTGTATCAAACCCGCTGTAGCCAGGCAACTGGCGGGTAAGCATGTTACACTGCAGGGAAATTTCGATCCGGCCAAACTCTTATCACCTATACCCGTTATCCGCAAGGAAGTAACAGCGATGCTCGCTGCATTCGGACCTGGGAATCATATTGCCAACCTGGGTCATGGTATCCTGCCCAATGTACCGGTAGACCATGCCAGGGCTTTTGTTGATACCGTGAAAGAATACCGTCATGCCTGAACAGAACAAGCATACTTTGTTTCGTGACCGCTGGATAGATTATATATACAGCTTGCAGGACCGTATATGCAAAGGCCTGGAAGAAGTTGATGGCAACGCTGTTTTCAAAGAAGACCAATGGAAGCGCGAAGAAGGCGGGGGCGGCAAGACGCGCGTCATCAGCGATGGCACTGTGTTTGAAAAAGGCGGCGTCAATACTTCTGTAGTGAGTGGCAAAGTAAGCGCTCCCATGCGCGCCCAGTTACAGCTCGATGGTGATCAATGGTTTGCCTGCGGCCTGTCGCTCGTGATCCATCCGCTGAATCCTTATGTGCCTACTGTTCATGCCAACTGGCGTTATTTTGAATTGTACGATGCATCGGGAAACATTATCGACCGTTGGTTTGGCGGCGGTACCGACCTCACGCCTTATTATTTGTTTGAAGAAGATGCCCGTCATTTTCACCAGACGCTGAAGAACAGTATCGATCCGTTTGGCCAGGATCTTTACACGAAATACAAGGCGCAGTGTGATAATTATTTTGTGAACCTGCATCGCAATAAAGAGACCAGGGGCATTGGTGGTATATTCTACGATCACCTGCGGCCAAAAGATGAAGCCGAACTGGAAACATTGTTCGCTTTTCAACAAGCTAATGGAAATGCATTCCTGGATGCTTACCTGCCCATCGTTGCAAAACGAAAAGATCATGCTTATGGAACCAGAGAAACAGCGTGGCAGGAGATCCGCAGGGGTCGTTATGTTGAATTCAATCTCATTCACGACCGTGGCACTATCTTCGGACTCAAAACCAATGGCAGAACAGAAAGCATACTGATGAGCCTGCCCCCAAGAGCAAGATGGATCTACGATCACAAACCAGAGACAGGAAGCGAAGAAGAAAAATTGTTGAACATTTGTCTACAACCCAAAGAATGGATTGAATGACACGAATATTACGTCATCCTGAGCGAGCGAAGCGAGTCGAAGGAGCTGTTGAAAGTTCGGGCAGGTCCCTCGGCTGCGCTCGGGATGACGGAGAAAAAATGACCAAATAAATCATATATATGTACTTACAGAGACGCAATCGCATATTACGGAAATCTGCTGCTGTTCGTTCTTTAGTATCTGAAACGATATTAACTCCCAATGATTTCATCGCGCCGTTATTTATTGACGAGGGTAAGAACATAGCAACAGAAATTGCATCCATGCCCGGCTATTATCGCCGTTCGCTGGATCTTACGGTGAAAGAAGTAAAAGAACTTTGGTCGCTAGGTATCAAATGCGTGTTGTTGTTCATCAAATGTAAAGACGAGTGGAAAGACAATACCGGTAAAGAAGCCTGGAATAAAAACGGACTGATGCAACGCAGCATCAGGACTATCAAAAATGCCGTTCCTGAAATGATTGTGATGACCGATGTAGCGCTGGATCCTTATTCTTCTTATGGCCACGATGGTATCGTAAAAGATGGCGAGATCGTGAACGATGAAACGGTGGAAGCGTTGGTGAGGATGAGCCTGAGCCATGCCGAAGCAGGCGCCGATTTTGTAGCGCCGAGCGATATGATGGACGGACGCATTGGCGCCATCAGAACAGCGCTTGAAGAAAATCATTTTACCGGAACAGGCATCATGAGCTACAGCGCCAAATATGCTTCTTGTTTTTATGGCCCCTTCCGCGATGCACTTGACAGTGCGCCTGGTTTCGGTGATAAGAAAACTTACCAGATGGATTATGCCAACCGTACCGAAGCCATCAAAGAAACATTGATGGACATTGAAGAAGGCGCTGATATTGTGATGGTAAAACCTGCAATGGCTTACCTCGATATCATCCGTGAAATAAAAAATGCTGTTGAAGTGCCCGTAAGCGCTTATCATGTAAGCGGCGAATATGCGATGATCAAAGCCGCAGCTAAAGCCGGATGGCTCGATGAAAACAAAGCCATCATCGAAAGCCTTACTTCGATCAAAAGAGCCGGCGCCGATCTGATCGCCACGTATTTTGCAAAAGATGCGGTAAAGATATTGACCCGGTAATTTTGCTCGTCATCCCGAGCAACGTCACCCTGAGCGAGCGAAGCGAGTCGAAGGGGCTGCCGAGGGACCTCACGAAGCCTTCAGCAGATCCTTCGACTCGCTTCGCTCGCTCAGGATGACGTTCAAATCCAACTTTTACTATTTGAACTCAACTCTATGTACGAAAAAAGCAAACTCCTCTTCGAACGCGCGCAACAAAGTATTCCCGGTGGCGTAAACTCACCTGTGCGGGCTTTTAAAAGTGTAGGTGGAACGCCCTTATTTATTGAAAAAGCAAAAGGCGCTTATTTGTATGATGCCGATGGCAACAAGTATATAGACTATATCGCTTCATGGGGACCAATGATTCTTGGCCACGCTTACGAGCCCATAGTCAAAGCCATCCAGGAGAAAGCATTATTGTCCACTTCGTACGGAGCGCCTACCCTGCTCGAAATTGAAATGGCCGAGTTGATCCGGTCCATGGCTCCCAATGTAGACCTGATACGTATGGTCAGCAGCGGCACCGAAGCCTGCATGAGCGCTCTTCGCCTGGCGAGGGGATATACCGGCAGGAATAAATTCATCAAGTTCGAAGGTTGTTATCATGGTCATGCAGATGCATTCCTGGTTAAAGCTGGCAGTGGCGTAGCTACTTTCAATATCCAGACCGTTCCGGGTGTAACAGGCGGCGTATCGAACGACACACTTACCTGCGCATACAACGACCTGGATGCAGTAAAACAATTGGTAACAACACATAAAAACGAAATAGCCGCGATCATCGTAGAACCTGTTGCCGGCAATATGGGTTGTATTTTACCACAGCCGGGATTCCTGGAGGGACTTCGCACAATATGCGATGAAGAAAACATGGTATTGATCTTTGATGAAGTGATGACGGGCTTCAGGCTGGCTCCCGGGGGCGCCCAGGAAAAATTAAGCATAACCGCCGATCTCATTACTTATGGCAAAGTGATAGGAGGAGGTATGCCTGTGGGTGCATTCGGAGGTAAAAAAGTCATCATGGAAAAAATAGCGCCGTTGGGTAATGTTTACCAGGCAGGCACTTTGAGCGGCAACCCCATTGCCATGATCGCCGGTTATACCCTGTTACAGGAATTAAAACAGAACCCCGCTATTTACCGGGAGCTGGATGAAAAGACCAGTTACCTGCACACGGGCCTCAATGAAGTACTCAAAGCTTCCGGTATTCCCTATGTGATCAACAGACTGGGCTCCATGATCAGCATCCATTTCAGCGATCATCCTGTGACTGATTTTGCCAGTGCTGCGGCTGCCCGTAATGAATTGTTCAGTCAGTTTTTCCATGCCATGCTTAAAAGAGGTATTTACTTACCGCCTTCTGCTTTTGAAAGCTGGTTCCTGAACAATGCACTCACCAAAGCCGATCTTGACCAGACCATCGAAGCCACTGCTGCGAGCTTAAAAGAAATAGCATGATTTTTGCTATATATAGCCGATTTTGCGGTTAAACTGACCGATTTCCATTAAATTATTGAGTAACAAGTATAAAAAACGACTAATTTAATGTAACGAGGCTGCGTAATTCGTTAAATTTCACTCTTGAAATCAGCATCAGATCCAAAAGTCCAAGAACCATGAAAAAAACTACCCTCTTTTTTTCTTTATTCCTCATTGCAATTTTCTTCAACGCCTGTTCCAAGGAGCTAAGTCTCGAAACCACGGGACTTGGCGGTAGCGCCAAGGGAACCCTCACCGATTCAGCCGGCAACTGTAAAAATATCATAGTCAAAGGAGGCTATGTGGTGGGGCAGTCTGTGGGCGACAGCAACTATGCATTGGTCAATGTAAAATTTACTGCTCAGGGCAAGTATAAGATCACCAGTGATACCGTTAACGGCCTATGGTTTGTCGACTCCGGCTTCGCTACACAAACAGGCGCCCTACTGGTTAAAGTAAGGGCAAAGGGTAAACCTATCCTGCCACAAAAAAGCGATTTTGTGTTAACCCTCAATGGCAGTGTTTGTACATTCTCGCTTTCATCTGCCAATCCGGGCGCCAATAACGATTATTTTCCCAATACTTTCGGGTCCAGCTGGACGTACCGGTTTGTACCACCACTTCAAACACCCCCCAACTGGTTCACCACTACTGTGCTTACCAATACCTATCGCATCGATACGCTTACCTATTTTGAGTTCCAGCAGGTGGATAGTATGAACAACAAATCAAGTTATTATTTCGCCAAAGACGGCAAGGGCAATTATTATGCGTACAGTACCATCGAGTTCGACTATACCACGGTATTGGATTCGATCGTTCCCGTGGCCAAGAGTTATGTCAGTTACCCGTTCATGAAAGAAAGTGCAAATGTTGGCGAAAACTGGACCGTATCGCAGCCCGGCACTTCCTGGTACAAAGGCCAATCAGGTACTTCACAAGCCGTGTTTACGGTTATTCAGAAAGGCACGCCTTATGTTGCCGGCGGAACCACTTATTCCGATGTGATTGCAATGAAGCGTGAAATACAATTCAAGGCTTCAGGCAGCACGACCGGCTTCGCCAAGATTGCAGAAGGAACAGCTTATTATGCAAGGGGAACAGGATTGGTTGACCAGGTGTTCCCGAGAAGTGGCGGAACAACGCAGGCTATTACTTTAAAAACAGCAACGATCAAATAACCACCGTCATCCTGAGCGAGCGAAGCGAGTCGAAGGACCTGCTTGAAGGTTCGGACAGATCCCTCGGCAGCCCCTTCGACTCGCTTCGCTCGCTCAGGGTGACGTTGCTCGGGATGAGATGACAATCAGTAAATAATCAAAGGCTGCCTTGCTCAAGGGTGGCCTTTTTCATAAGCTGTTCTTTCTTGAAAAAACGGTTTTGAAAGATCAGGATGAGGATCACGCCAAGAGAAATTGAAGCGTCGGCAATATTGAATACCGGACGGAAAAATTCAAATTCCTCCCCACCCCAGAAAGGCACCCATGACGGGAAATGCGCATTTCTGATAATAGGGAAATACAGCATGTCCACCACTTTACCATGGAACAAACCGGCATATCCGCCTCCCGGAGGAAACAGCCGGGCAATGTTCTGTGAGAACTGATTGCTGTTATCGAAGATCAATCCATAAAACAAACTGTCGATCAGGTTTCCCAGGGCACCCGCATAGATCAGCGCTGCGCAGACAATAAAACCACGATGGTATTTTCTACGGATAAAGTCTTTCAATAAGAAAGTACCCCAAACCACGGCCACCAGCCTGAACAAAGTCAGGGCAATTTTCCCAAAGCCGCCGCCGAACTTCCACCCCCAGGCCATCCCCTCGTTTTCTACAAAATGCAGGTTGAACCAACTGCCCAATACGGCATGTTCTTCGCCTGCATAATAATTCAGTTTAATGTAAAATTTCAATGCCTGGTCTAACAGTATCACCCCAAGGATGATAAAAAACACATGTTTTGCTTTCACTTATTTTATTTTAAAAACCAGTCAAAGATAGGATTCATTACTCTTCCACATACACCCTTTTCACCCGTTGGCTGATGCCCGTCATCACTTCGTAAGGAATGGTCCCCGCCCAGGCAGCCAACTCCTGTATACCAATGTGATGCCCGAAGATTTCCACCACATCGCCTTCCCGCACACCGCTTATATCGGTCACATCCACCATGGTCATATCCATGCAAATATTGCCGATGACCGGCGCCCTTTGTCCGCCTATGTATACCTGCGCCGCTCCGTTGCCCATTTTCCGGCTGTACCCGTCTGCATACCCGATCCGGATGGTAGCGATCAGGCTATCGCGCTGCACTACTCCCATCCTGTTGTAGCCCACACTTTCTCCTTTTTTAATCTTTCTCAGTTGTGCGATGGTCGTACGAAGGGTAGCTACCGGCTGCAGCGATAAGGTTTGGTCATTGACGCTGTCCACACCATATAAACCAATACCCAACCGCACCATATTGAACTGGTAACGGGGGTGGCGTAAAATAGCAGCCGTATTGGAAATATGTTTGATGAAATCATACCCCAGTTGCTGTTGCATCACCAGGCAAGCCTGCTCCAGCAGTGCCACTTGCTCATGGGTAAATGCATCCAGATGCGGGTCTTCGCTTCCGGCGAGGTGACTGAATACCGACTTCACCACCATCGTCCGGTGCTCATGTAACAGCACACAAATGGCTTTCGCTTCACCGGTCTCAAATCCCAGCCGGTTCATCCCCGTATTGAATTTGATGTGCACAGGAAACTGGCCAATGCCCTGGCTGTTGAGGTAATGATGAAAAGCATGATAGATATAAAAAGAATAGATCTCCGGTTCCAAGTCGTACGTGACCAACGAATCAAAACTGGCTTCATCGGCATTCATCACCATAATGGGTAAACTGATGCCGGCCTTTCTCAACTCAACACCTTCATCGGCATAAGCCACTGCCAGGTAATCTACTTTGTGAAACTGTAATACTTTAGCTACTTCTGCACTGCCGCTACCATAGCTGAACGCTTTTACCATGGCCATTACTTTTGTGGCCGGTTGTAAATGCTTTTGGTATTCTTTCAGGTTATGGATCATGGCCGTGAGGTTGATCTCCATCACAGTTTGGTGCACCTGTTGTTCCAGTAAATGACTGATGCGTTCGAAAGCAAATACACGCGCACCCTTGAGCAATATGTATTCATCCCTGAACTGGTTGGTATTCGCCTGTTGCAAAAAAGATTCTGTAGAATCGAAGAACTGTGCGGCGTTAAGCGTTGTGCCTTCTGCGTTTTGCATGACTCTTTCAAACAAATGCCTGTAACGGGATATGGCTTGTCCAACACCTATAATACGGTCAATATCGTGTAACACCAATTGTTCCGCCAACTCATGATATAATAGCTCTTCCGGTTGTCCCGATTGCAGGATGTCGGATATGATCAATGTGGTACGATGCCCGCCTGCCTGTTGTTTCAGGTATTCAAGGGCCAGGTAGAGCGATGAAGTGTCATTGCTATAGCTATCGTTCAGCAGGTAACAATTGTTCACTCCTTTCTTCAACTGCATGCGCATTTCTACCGGCTCCAGTTGCAGCATCTGTTGCTGTATGTCTGCTTCATCATATCCCAGCATCAACAACACACACCAACAGGTGATGGCATTGTCGATTGAAATGCGGTCGGTAAAAGGTATTGTTATATGGATATCCTTTTGCTGGTATTGCGCACGGATAAGGGTTTGGCCAGATTGTTTTTCTTCGGCTGTAATGCGCAGTGTAGCATTTTCGATACGGCTCCAGCTGAAAAAATTACAATCAGGTTGAAAAAAATCACGATCTTTTTCATCGGGGTATAAAGCGGGTGCCAAGGCTTCGCGGCAAAATATCAATTGTGTTACGTGTGAAAAAAGTTGTGCTTTCTCCCTTGCTTTCTGCCGGTCGTTTTCAAAACCTTCCCTGTGTGCTTCACCAATATTCGTGAAAATGCCAATGGTTGGTTTGATAACAGGTTCCAGCTTGTCCATTTCATGTGCAGCAGAAATACCTGCTTCAAAAATACCCAATGTATGTTCCGGTTGCATTTGCCATACACTGAGCGGAACGCCGATCTGGGAATTATAGCTGCGCGGACTCCGAACGATGTGCTGGTTGGTATGCATCAACTGGTACAACCATTCTTTGACGATCGTTTTACCATTGCTGCCGGTGATGCCGATCACCGGAATATTGAATTGCCTGCGATGATAAGCAGCCAGTTGTTGAAGGGCTAATAATACATCGGGCACTTTTAAAAAAGTTGCCTGTTCAAAAGAGTGGTTATCAAAATCTTTTTTCACCACAAAACAGCGGATGCCCCTTTCATAAGCTTCGGCAATGAACTGGTGTCCATCGCGCCGCGGCCCTGTAATAGCAAAGAACAGGGAAGTTCCGGGGAACACTACTTTCCTGCTGTCGATCAGCAGGTGTTCAATCACCGCATTGCCGGTAACAGGCCCTTCGGCGTGTATGATATCGGCTATATGTTGAACCTGGTAGGTGATCATTTTTTTCTGTAAATAGAATATACGATCGATCCGCTGATGCATGCTACTATCACGCCCAGTGAAATGAATACCTGTGCTGTTTTATCGATCCATTCACTGATGAAATGTTCTCCCAGCATTTTTGCGCCGATGAATACCAGCACAATGGCAATACCCTGTTGCAGGTATTCGAACTGTGATACGGCGCCCCGCAAAACGAAAAAGAGCGAGCGCAATCCCAATACGGCAAAGATGTTGGACGTATAGATAATCAGTTTATCTCTTGAAATACCCATAACCGCCGGAATGGAATCGAGCGCAAATACCAGGTCGATGCTGGCCAGCAGCACAATCACCACAAATAAAGTAGTATACGCCGGCTTGCCGTTCACCCGGATGATGTATTTGCCGTTTCCATCTGTAGGAGCCAACGGGAGGTATTTTTTCAGGAAGCGGTATATCTTGGTATTGTGTGGTTCAAACTGCTCTTCTTCATTACTGCCGAACATTTTATAACCGGTATATACCAAAAAAGCGCCGAAGATGTACAAGATCCAACTGAACCGTTCTACCAGCGCTACCCCAATCGTGATAAAGATAATACGGAACAGGATGGCCATGAGAATACCCGCCAATAATACCCGCGGATAATACTTCTCCTTTACTTTGAACGCGGTAAAGATGAGAATGAAAACAAAAATATTGTCGATACTCAGGCTCCATTCCATCAGGTAGGCGCTGAGGTATTCAAAAGACAATTTGGGCCCCTCTTCCACCCATAGGAATGCAAAGAAGGCCATGGCCAGCACTACCCAGAAAACGGTTTGAAGCAGTGCCTGCCTAATGGTGATCACTGCGTTTTTCTTACTTAACAGCCCCAAGTCCAACGCAATAGCCAGTACGAGTACAGTGCCGAAGATGAGGTAAACAAGCTGGTCGGTGGTCATGCAAATATGCTTAGGATGTAAAGATAGTACCGTATTTCTTTTTTCGTCTCCATTGATATACAAGCCCCACCAGTACTACCAGTGCAATGGGCAACACAATGTTCAGGAACTGCCAGGTGTTTCGTTGTTCTTCTACCTTGCGTTTGTCGAGCAACCGCAACACCAGGTCTTTGTTCCTGCTCTCAAAAAGCCGGTTGCGGCTCACCAGGTAATCGATACAGTTGAGGAAGAACTCCCGGTTGGCAAAGCGGTAATTTTCCAGGGGCAATTCGCCCATTGGCAAGGGCCCCATGGTATTGCTCACCATATTGGTAACAATATCTGCATCGGATACCACGATCTGCTTGCTTTCTTTCGCGGCGCTGGAAAGAAAAGCCCTGCCGCTGGCGCGCTGCACCGAGTCTGACAAACCGATGCCACCTTTATTTGCGAAAAAGGAATGGAATTTTCCTTCCAGCAATACTGCTACGGGTACATAACTCTGGTTGAAACTCAGGAAGTCCTCGTTATTCTTCACGCTATTGATACTTACAATGGCGGGTGAGGCCAACCGCCGGCTGTTGGTATCCGATGCCAGTAAAATGGTTTTACTGATACCAACCGCTTTCACTGTATCAATGCTCGACGGAAACAAAGGCAGTACCCTGTCGATGTTCTTGGAAATCGGATTATCGCTGTGTGCCGATAAAAAAGGATAGTAAGGCCAGGGGATGCGTTGCATACGGGGAGAGCCATCGGCATTCGTTCCTGTTACAAGGGGTATCTTGGAACAGTTCAGGTCCTGCAATAAATCTCCATTGATGCGAACGCCATATTTGAACAGGAGATCATCGAGGTCCAGTCCCCGGTCATAAGCCGTGTATTCGGCCCTGCTGCGCATGAGGCTATCGAGCTCTGCATGCAGTTTATCTATAAACCAAATGATCTTTCCGCCATTCATTACATACTGATCGAGTTTCAGTTTGTCTTCATCGGAAAATGTTTCGGTGGGTTTTACGATCAGCAGTGCATCTATCTGTGAAGCATCGGGGAAACCTTTTTTGAGGTCGAAGATGGCCAGCTTGTAATCGTTGCGCAAACTCTCACCGAGATCATTCACTTTCATGTCGATGGGTTCTCCGTTGCCTACTGCATAAGCTACTGTAGGCACGTATTTGCGCGTGAGCTTGTCAATGGCATTGGCAAATTTGTATTCAAGCAAGGCTTCCGCCGCATTGCGGGTAGCTTCTACATCTTCCTGCGGCTGATCGGTGATCACATTGTATTGTTTGTATATCCTGCGGCTGCTGCGCAGGTCAATGGCGATGGGCTTGTGATGACCGTAAGTGACCAGGGCCGATGGGATGATAAGCCTGCTGGTAGATTGTTCGTTGCGTGCAGAAACGGATTGATTGTTCTCGAATACCACACCCAAGCGGGCCAGGCTATCGTACAGGGCCATCTTCACTGTATCATTTCGGATACCTTCGCCCGGCTTTTCAAAACTGAACCGGACCTGGTTGGCCGACAAGCTGTTGAATTCTTCCAGTAATTCTTTGGTGGCAAGGCTCAGCTTTTTATAGTCAGATGGCAGATCACCCGTGAGAAATACCTGCACTTGCACTACTTCATTCATATCTTTCAATAAACGGGTAGTTGCAGGAGAAAGGCTGTATCTTTTTTCAGCAGTAAGGTCTATCCGTTCATGAATGAAAGACGAGCCGTAAACGACCGCCACAAAAACGGCTGTCAGTGCTATCCACCAATATTTATTTGCTGCTGATTGCTTCATCGTTGATGGTTAACGCCTCACTAGGTTTCTTTGGGTGATGAAAAGGAAAAAAATAATGATGCTGATGAAATACACCAGGTCGCGCAGGTCGATCACGCCCCTGCTGATGCTCCGGTAGTGAAAATTGATGCCCAGCATTTCTATATAATAATCAGCGCCTGCATTGAATACAGGTAATTTGCTGATGGCATCGAAACCGTTGTACAACAGGAAGCAGACGAAAGCGCCTGCTATAAAAGCCACTACTGTATTTTGCGTGAAGCTGCTGGCGCATATTCCCACCGCTGTAAATACAGCGCCAAGAAAAATCAGTCCGATATAACTGCCGGCTGTTGCGCCAATATCTATCCCTCCGGTAATGCTCAATTGTTGCACAGATAATGCATAGATAATGGTGGGCAGTAAGGCGCAAACCACAATCAGCAATGCGCCGAAAAATTTGCCCCATACGATCTGTGAAGGTTTCAATGGAAGGGTGCTGAGGAGTTCAAACGTACCCTGCTTGTATTCATCGGCCAGGCTGCGCATGGTAATGGTAGGTACCAGGAACAGCAAGACCCAGGGAGCCAGGCTGAAAAAGCTACCCAGTGAAGCATAACCAAAGTCCAGGATATTACTATCGGGAAAAACAAAGAGTAGCAACCCGTTGATTAGCAGGAATACCGCCAAAGCAATATATCCTGTAAGACTGCTGAAAAACTGCTGCCATTCTTTTTTGCAGATCATCCACATGAGCCAAAACTAAGGCAAATGAGGGATTTCTGGCTAGCATATATATACAAAAAAAAGCAGGGCCCGAGGGCCCTGCGTAAACAGGCGATTATATTTAAAAAAATTGTACTCTTACAAAGAAAGGATAGTCATCGCAATAGCAGGTAAACTTATTCTATAAAAAATTGTTAGAGCGAAACGAGAATGAAGTGGCGAAGTTTTTATACAGCCTCTCAAAGGAAAAAATGTTCAAATACAAAGTGAGGATGGATATAAGGATGCGGAAAAAGAATGGCGAGTACACCAGGATATTATACCAGGCCATGGTGTTTGAGTTGAATGAAGATGGCAGCGTGCTGCGAAGTTTTGGCGCACATACCGATATCGGCCATCTGAAAATGGAACGGAAGCCAAGCCTGTCTTTTATCGGGTTCGATGGAGAGCCCTCTTACACCAACGTGCAGATCAATGAGGTATTGATTCCTATCAAAGAAACCCTCAGCAAAAGAGAAAAGCAAATCCTGATACTCATCATGAACGGCATGCTGAACAAAGAAATCGCAGAACACCTGCACATCAGCAAAGAAACGGTTGACAAGCACAGGAAGAATATGCTGGAAAAGAACAATTGTAAAAATTCGAATGAATTGATTGCCAAAGCCATCAAAAAAGGGTGGATATGATGTGAACTGGCTAAAAATCTATTTGCTTCTTTGAAAAGTCTTCCTTGCAGCGCGAAAGATATCACCTATTTTCTTTGCATAATAAGCCTCGACACGAGGAGATTTTCTTTCCTGTGTCCCAACAATACCTATTTCATCCAATCCGTAGTACCTGCTTTTAGCATTACGGGGAGTAACGGCGATATGTTTGGTTTGCGTTTTCATCCTACTTTTTAAAGAAGTCTTTATAATACGAATTTACTAATTTTTTTGCTTCCTCAGTAAAAACAGCCATCCGATCATCTAAACCCAGGTCTTGAGCACCAAGGGTTTCTGCATAGTGACCTTTTAGTTTTGTTTTGGCTTTAAATGCCACAAAACCATCAAAGCCTATTTCAAAACTCATTTTACAGGCAAAAGCTACCAGGTTTGCGGGCACACCAAGATATTTTTTCCGGCTTCCATAGTTATGCGGCGCACTTTCGATTAAATGCATTTCGATAAATAACTGGTTTGCCTGCGGTTCTAGACTGATCAATCCTTGAATATCCTCTTTACCCGCAAGTACCAATTTATATACACGGTGATTTTTTATTTTAAACTCGTTTTTCCAGTTAAAATACCACCCGTCTTTCTTGTGAATGTTCCTTATTTCATTTGACAATATGGGTACTATATCCGTGGCAAAACTTTTTCCCGAAGTCCTTTCTTCGATGCTGTTAGTGATCTTATCAATTATAAAGCCTCTGCGCATTTTTTAAAAATTGGTCAATACTTAATACTTTGGTGGTAGTGAAACTTAAGATGCTCCGATTGAAATAACAGCTTTATATAGCATGGCGTTGGTCGCTTAAAAGTATTAAAGTTATTGTCGTGTTATTTAGCGTGGAAATACGCTATTTCTTATCAGCGACCCTCTCTCTGTTATCAAACAGCAAATTGGCATTATCTGAAATATATGGAGGAAACAGACCACATTATATTATGATACCGTCTTTGCGAATTTCCCTATAGACCCCCAGCATGGAGGTTTGTTTTTTATGTAGTGAAACAGGTAATGACGATATCATTACACCATATTTTACAGACAATTGGGAAGCAAGAGGAGGTGTTTCCGTGATCTATTCACTGTAATCTCCCCATTGCAATGGCAGCAGCAGGCAAGTGGTGGGGAATCCGGTTGTATTCATTCATCAATACAGCGTCTTTCATTTTGTATTCAAGCGCGATTACTACAATTGCCACATCTTCTGCTGAAGCCCCACTGTCCAGAACAAATTTTTTGGCCGGATGCATTTTGTTCTCGTATGGCAATTGGTATTCGGTAACTGCTTCTTTTACCATTGACCGCGTTGTTCCAAATGCGGTGGCGAATAGCATGAACTTGATATTCACAGCCCCGGTAGCTGATGGGGCGCTGATGCCTTTCGCCGGATTGACGCTGCCTATTTCGATTTCCACTTTACCATTTCCCCTGTCTGTTACTTCAACGGGTACCCTGAACCTGTCCCTTAGATCAACGGCTTTATTGATCTGGCAGTGGCCACTTTCTACTACCGACAAAGGCCAGTATTGTGCCCCATGATTACGCGCATAACAGTTCCTCATCTACACTATAAAAGACAATGTCGCCAATCATCCCTGCCAGACCATTATTGGTTACCCTTGCCATCTGATTGATTTTGAGTTGATCCGGTATTGATTATGCTTAAATATACATTAAAATATAAATAAGACGCGATAAACCACATTAAAAGTGGGCTGGTGTGGGAATACTGTGGGCTTGATGTGGGTTTGACCTGAAGCAGGTGCGCTCCAATTGCCTGTCATTCACCGTATAATGAAATGGGGATTTGAGGATTTTAAAGTACAAAAAGCTATGCCTAAACCTGTTTATTAATTTTAGTGACTGTAATCCCCAAAAATGCCTTATTTCGGCGATTACAACCTCCAATTATGATAAAAAGGTTATTGGAACCGGTCATTAAAAGTTATTGTAAGACAAGAAAAAGAGACCCCCTGCTTTATCCATGTTTTATTTTGTTTTGCTATTTGTACGCTTTCTCCACCTGAAATACAATACCAGCCCCATTACCACCATCAGCACTTGCATCGCTGCCCAGAACATGGTACTCCTGTCTTTCCATTCTTTACCTACCCAGCCTAAGAATTCATGCTTGTGCAGGAACGCAAAACTATAGTCTTCTCTTAATTCATTGTCATTGATCCGTTTGGCCAGGCTGCAGGTAGACGTTTCAACAAAAAACCGCTCGTTGCTATTGGAGACATAACTTATTTTCCATACTGGCAATCTTTTATCTGCAAAATTATATTCACTGCCAAATTTGGTAATACCCTCAACTGAAACAATAGCATGATCGGGCCGTCCGCTGAAGCGGGCAGCTAAATACCTTGCATACAGTTCTTCTCCATTTGTCAGGATAGATTGATCCCTAGTAGAAATATATGTTACCGCAGGCATGGGCACGCCGGTTGCTTTCATCAGGTCTTTGGACTGCTGAATAACAGGTCGCATTTTGTGGTATTGAACCTGTGTACGCCAATATGTTTTTCCATCAATACTTGCCAGGCTCAGGTTAACAATGCTGTCTTTGACCAGTTGTTGCAGGGTTCCCAGGTTAAAATGAACCGAATCTGTCTTGTAAAAAATATTTGCACGGATATCGGCATGCCTGTTGTCATTCAACTTTGAAAAAGCATGGTACGCTCCGCTGAAACTGAACATCAGGGTAAACAGCGCGGCAACAATAGCAGTATAACGATGGTTCCGCCTTGCTTTAACCAAGCCATTACCCGATACTTTTTTAGACTTAGTAGTGAAGAAAATCCAAATGCCCATCAGTGTGGTAATAAAAGCTAGTCCCGCCAACAAAAATTCCACTACCAGTTTTCCTTTTCCTAAAAAATCAAGCCATGCCCAGGTATGCAGCATCGTAAAAATGCGATCCATTGCCTGGCGCTTGTTGTCCATGGCAAAAGCGAACCGGTCTGTTGTAGTTTCTACATATATGCGGATGCCATCGGGCCGGTTGAAAGAGATTTTATATACAGGCAATAGTCTGTTGATTTCCTTGTATTCATCGTCATAAGTTTTAACAAAAGCAGTGCCGCTGACTTTAGCGCCTTTGGGAGCATTGATCACACAATCGGTAGCAGCATCGCAGCAGTCGTGCATACTGCTTTCAGTCTCTCTATTCTTTTGCCGCGTATCCGCTTGCACACCCGTTGCTCCTTCCAGGAACTGCTTAGCCAGGTATTGGGCATAAAGCCAGTTACCGGCCGTGAGCATTTTTCCGTTGAGCGTGGCCAGGTACACCGGCTCGCTGTTCGGTTTTAACTGCACCTGGTAAAACCAGTTGTCTTCAATATGTACCAGGCGGAACATTGTGAAAGAGTCTATATGGTTCTGACGAAGCGCATGCTCCAGCGGCATCCTGACCTTGCTGCTATCCACGGCTACTGCTGACAGGAACTGTGTAGCCACCTTAGGGCGGATGTTGGTCATGAGCGGGTGCATAAACCCACTTAGAGCCCATAACAATACCGGTAGGGCAATGATTAATGAGAGTGTGCGATGTAAGTGGTATATATTTTTTCTGAGCATCAGGGAAATTTTATTTCTGATTGCTGATTTGATGATTGCTGATTTATTTGGATGATTTACTGATTTGTTCCCAGATCAGAAATGAACAAATCAGCAATCAGAAATCTCTTCTTATTTTCCAAAACGATATCCTATACCAATGGTGATCTCTCTCGGATCGCCCAGTTGGTAAGCATAAGAAGCATTGCCTTTCATGGTGGCATTTTTAGTAGCCAGTGTGGAATAATATGTATTGAAAGCATTGAGCAGATTCACCCACAGATCAATATGCTTTGAAGCATAGCCTGTGCGGAAATTGACTATGTCAAACCCGCCATAAGTAAAATTGTCCAGGTCATCCATATAATACCTGCCCTGATGCTGCCATTCAGCACTTACACGAAACCCTTTCATAAAAGCAGGCTTCCAGCTTACTTCTCCGTTGCTTATAAAATGCGGCGCGCTGCTCATCTCTTTGCCATTATAGTTCACACCCCGCACCACATTCTCCACGTAGGTATGCTTTGCATTGGTGGCGCTGAAACGTATCGTCCATTCAGCAGATGGCCTGTATTGAATGCCATACTCTATACCCAGGTGCCGGGTTTTCCCTGCGTTCTGGTTGAGATAAGTATTATCAGGCTGTCTTACAGAAATGATTTCATTGCTTCCTTGCATCAGGTACAGGCTCCAGTCGGCATACAGTTTATTCTGCAACACCGATAACCATCCGCCCACTTCATAATTGCCGAAGGTTTGCGGTAACAGATAAGGCGCCACTTTGGAGCCACTGGAATACAACTCCGTGAGCTGTGGCGGAACATAGCCCTGGCTGTAGTTGGCGTAAAAACCAATGCCGTGATAATTATAGGTAACCCCAATTTTAGGCGTTATACGCTGATAAGTATTCACACCCGATACGGCCACTGTTGTTTTGGAAGTATCCAGACGATTGCGGAAGTCATACCTGAATGCATCGTAGCGCAACGCCGCTACCAATTTGAAGTTCCGGAAGGGACTCAGCTCATAATCGAAATATGCAGCCAGGTTGGTAATATGTGTGCGATAGTTCTGCAATAAAGAATCGGTAGAAGGAAAATAATAGTTGGTATACTTACCCGAGGCGGCATCTTTATTGATCCAGATAAACCTGGCCACATAAGTCTGCGGACTGTTGTCGATACTGGCGCCTGCCACCAGTTTGCTGTTAAGCCAATTGAATCGCTGTACGTGCTGGGCAAACAAAGCATAAGTCTTGAAAGCATTCTCATTGATCTGTCCTCTGAACAATAAAGGATTGGAAGTATTACCTACTGCATAGGAGGGGTTCTGCCCTACCGAATTATCGCGGAACATCAGGCTAAGGTTGCTTTCGCTGTGGTTGTTCCACACCTGGCTGAGCATGGATTTCAATCGCAGGGCCTTCACTTTTCTATACGTGAAAGTGTACGGTGTGCTGTAATTCTTTTGAGCAAATTTGGTACTGTCCAAAGCGCCTGTCATATCGCTGTAGTAATCCACATAAGAAAAAGTATTACTCCAGGTAGTGCGGGTACTAGGTTTATAATCGGTACGAAGCGAAAAAGCCGATTTATGAAAATCGCTGTAATCGATCAAACCATTGGTCCGGTTGGCATAATACCCACTGGCGATAATACCCCATTTACCGATGGCGGTACCCAGTTGCGCATCCACTCTTTTATATCCGTTGTTGTTGATCTGCATACTGATCGCTCCTCCGGTAACAGCCGGTGGCGCTTGTGTGATGATGTTCACAACACCAGCAATTGCTTCTGCACCATACAATGCTGAAGAAGGCCCTTTGATCACTTCTATGCTCTTCGCCGCTGGCAGGTTCATCTCCAGCAATGCATTATGGTTATACACGCCGGTAGCACGGATGGGAATGCCATCTTCCATATACAGGAAAAGGCTCTTGGTGGTCATGGGCTGGCGAATGCTCATCTCGTGTTGCTCATTGCCCAGGCTCACCATAAAGACACCGCTCACTTTATTAAGTAACTGGTCAATGCGTTGTGCCTTCGTATCTTCCATTGTTTGCTTATTGATAACGGCAATAGCAATAGGCGCTTCACTTCTTTTCACTGCCGTGTGGCTGGCGCTGGTTACAATTACTTCTTGCAGCATTTTATCAGCAAGTAATGAAATTGTGTCGTGTTGCAGCGATTGCGCTGCTGTTAATACAGATAATACAATACAGCCAATGAATACAGATAATTGTTTCATGATAATTAGTTAAAGTCGGGCATACATCTGCGATTACCGCAAACGTATAAGGATGATGAGCCATGCATATGAAAGCTCAACATCAGGTACAATGTTGTATAAGTTGAAAATCTGGAAACCCGACTAAACTCCCGGGGGATGGAAGATATACTTTGGCTGGGGACCTGGAACATTGAAGCGATAACCTGATACGTGTTCCAGAGAAGGAATGCCGTATACTTCTATTGTAGTTGCAAAGAATGATTTGGAGGAGAGTACTTCATCATAGCTATTTCTGCGTTCCGGGTTTTGCTTGTCTTTGTTCTCTTCCTGCCGCAATTTTTTCATCAGCTGGCACCGGCCATTACAATGCATTTTGGGCCTGGCTTTGTTTTCACAATTCCTGGCATAGGCACTGGTGTTGGCATAATAGCTGGTTACAATCACCGAACGGTTCAGCGTCTGGCCTATTACAGCCAGTAGCAATACCGCTACAATGCATTGTTTCAACAGCATATTCTACCAAATTTGCCGCAAAGATAGGGTGCAGAACCATCAAATCGCAAGGCATCCATCACTCAGTAACATGATTCAGGTCATATTAAGTCTGACAGAGGCATCCCGTCTACTGGCAGGAGCCGCCGGACGTCAAACAGAAATGATCTGTAGACTGGACAAAAAAGCCGGAATGCGATGCATTCCGGCTTTACTAATTTCATAACCGATTCGACTATACAGCAAAGCTTTCGCCACAAGCGCAGCTTCTGCTGGCATTGGGATTGTTGAAGAAGAAGCCTTTCCCGTTCAGTCCGTCGGAAAAGTCCAGCTCTGTATTCACGAGGTATAAAAAGCTTTTGAGATCGGTAACGATCTTCACGCCATTGTCTTCAAAAACCTGGTCGCCGGGCTTGACCTCGTTGTCGAAATCCAGCTTGTAACTCAACCCGGAGCAACCACCTCCTACCACACCTACGCGCAGGAAATAATCGGCATTTCCTTCCACACCTGCTTCCTGCATCAGCTGCAGCACTTTCTGCTTCGCTTTCTCTGTTACGTATATGCCATTATCTGTAGCTACCATAAAATCAAAATTTAAAATCGAGCCATTGCGTATTGAGCAATTGCGCAATTATTATCAATGGATCTTTTCTTCAAACACCAGTTCTTCCAATCCATTTTTCTTGCGGTAATCGTTCACTGCCGCTTTGATGGCATCTTCTGCCAGTACAGAACAGTGGATTTTCACCGGCGGCAGGTTCAGTTCTTCTACGAGGTCCATGTTATCTATCTGCACAGCCTGGTCAACTGATTTGCCTTTCAGCCATTCGGTGGCCAGTGAAGAAGAAGCGATAGCAGAGCCACAACCAAATGTTTTGAATTTAGCGTCGGTGATCATACCGGCTTCATCTACTTCAATCTGTAAACGCATCACGTCTCCGCACTCGGGAGCGCCTACCAGTCCGGTTCCTACATTCTTTTTTCCTTTATCCAACGTACCCACATTTTTAGGGTTGTTGTAGTGATCGATCACTTTCTCTGAATATGCCATTTGTTATAATTTGAAAATTCGACAATTTGAAAATTTGACAATACACAATGGGATCACTTATTTTCATTGAGCCATTATGCAATGAATCAATGATGTGTCCATTCTATTTTATCTATATCCACTCCTTCTTTGAACATTTCCCAGAGCGGACTCATCTCGCGCAACTTCAACACTGTATCGCTCACTGCCTTGATGGTATAATCGATTTGTTCTTCCGTGGTGAAACGCCCCAATCCAAAACGAAGAGAACTGTGTGCGAGGTCATCGCCTAATCCCAGTGCTTTCAACACATAGCTGGGTTCCAGTGAAGCCGATGTACAGGCCGAACCGGATGAAAGCGCAATGCTTTTATTGAAGCCCATCATCAACCCTTCTCCTTCCACATATTTGAAAGAGATATTTGACACATGTGGTAAGCGGTGTTCGCGGCTTCCGTTCACATAAGCCTCTTCGAGTTCCATCAATGCTTTTTCCAATTTATCGCGAAGTGCTGCCAGGCGTACCGACTCTTCAGCCATTTCAAGGCGGGCCAGTTCGCAGGCTTTGCCAAAACCAACGATGCCAGGAACGTTGAGTGTACCACTGCGCATGCCACGCTCGTGTCCGCCGCCGTCCATCTGTGCAGTTACTTTCACACGCGGGTTTTTACGGCGTACATACAAAGCGCCTACACCTTTGGGACCATACATTTTATGTGCAGAGAAAGCCATGATGTCGATGCCGTCTTTATTCACATCCACCGGTATTTTTCCAACAGCTTGTGTTCCGTCGGTGAAAAACAACACCCCGTGCCTGCGGGCAATAGCGCTGATTTCTTTTACTGATTGTATCACACCAATCTCATTGTTGGCATACATGATCGCAATGAGGATGGTGGTAGGTTTGATGGCAGCTTCGAGTTCTTTCAGATCAATTAAACCTTCTGCATTCACATTCAGGTAAGTGACTTCGCCCCCTGAACGTTCAATATGTTTACAGGTATCCAGTACCGCTTTGTGTTCGGTAGTACAAGTGATCACATGGTTACCCTTGCTTGCATACATTTCAAACACCCCTTTAATGCCCAGGTTATCTCCTTCCGTAGCGCCTGATGTAAAAATGATTTCTTTGGGGTCGGCGCCGATCAGTTTGGCTACCTGTTCGCGGGCATAATCAACAGCCTCTTCCGCTTCCCATCCGAAAGGGTGGTTGCGGCTGGCGGCATTGCCGAAATGATCGGTAAAAAAAGGCATCATGGCTTCCAGCACGCGGGGGTCCATGGGAGTGGTGGCATTGTTATCCAGGTAAATCGGTAGCTTTAACATAGGGGCAAAAATAGTGCAATAGGTTTTATAAATTTGGCGGGGATCAGCGTGGCATACGGTTTTTCCCCATATCGTAAAGGTACTACATTTAAAGGAACCCTATGCTTAAAATAGAACATATTGGCCTGGCAGTGAAGCAGTTCGACACGGCAATCCCTCTTTTCGAGCAGCTGCTCAACACCCCTTGTTATAAGGTGGAAAATGTTGCATCTGAACAGGTGAACACCGCTTTTTTTCAAAAAGGTGAAACCAAGATCGAATTACTGGAAAGTACCAGTCCGGATGGCATCATTGCCCGTTTCATCGAAAAAAAAGGAGAAGGCATGCACCACATCGCTTTTGAAGTGGCTGATATTGAGACTGAAATGAAACGCTTGTCTGATGCAGGCTTTACACTGCTGAATCCCGTTCCAAAAAAAGGTGCAGACAATAAATTAGTTTGTTTTGTGCATCCAAAAGATACCAATGGGGTGTTGATAGAACTCTGCCAGGAAGCGTCATCCTGAGTACCACTTTGATCGTCATCCCGAGCGTAGCCGAGGGATCTCATGAAGTCTTCAGCAGGTCCCTCGACTCGCTTCGCTCGCTCGGGATGACGTGCGCATTAGGAAAGCCCCAACTTTTCCAATGCCACCTGCGCGGCGGCTTGACTTGCATCTTTTTTATTATATCCTTTCCCTTGCGCCAGTATTTCACCATCGAGCACTACGTTCATGGTGAACAGGCGCCGGTTGCCTTCCATTTTTTCATCGGCGAGATCGAAAGAAAGGGTTCGGCTGTTTTTGCTGGCCCAGCCGATGAGTTTGTTTTTGAGATTGATGTCTACCTGTTCCAGGTCATCTACAAACATGTGGGCGATGACAATGTGCTTGAGTACCCAGTGGTGGGTCCGGTCATACCCTTTGTCGAGGTAAACCGCTCCTACCAATGCTTCCAGCGTATTACCAAATATCTGGCTGCCTTTGAGCGAGCTGTCGAACTTATTGTAAAAAGTGAGTTTACGCAATCCCATTTTGAGGGCGATATCGTTCAACTGCTGGCGGTTCACCATTTTGCTGCGCATCTCGGTGAGAAAGCCTTCGCCTTTGTAGGGATAACGCTTGAAGAGGTAATCGGCCACTATTGCACTCAATATGGCATCACCGAGGTATTCAAGCCTTTCGTTGTTTTCATCGGGCGTTTCTTTTACCGAACGGTGGCTCAGTGCTGTTTTATACAGCAACACGTTGCCCGGCTTCATCCCCAAAACATTTCTCAGTTGTTTTTCAAAAGAAGCATCGCCCGACTTGCCAAATAATGCTTTGAAAAATTGCACAACTTTAAGCTACGAATTTTTTCACAATCACGCAGGCATTATGTCCGCCAAATCCGAAAGTATTGCTCAATGCCACATTCACCACACGCTTTTGGGCTTTGTTGAATGTAAAATTCAGTCTCGGATCCAGGTCCGGATCATCGGTAAAGTGGTTGATGGTAGGAGGTATCATATCGTGTACCACGCTTTGTATGCAGGCAATGGCTTCGATAACGCCCGCAGCGCCCAGGCAGTGCCCGGTCATGGATTTAGTAGAACTGATATTGAGTTCGTAAGCATGGTCTCCGAAAACTTCCCGGATGGCTTTCACTTCTGCGCCATCACCCAGTGGTGTAGAGGTCCCATGTGTATTGATGTAGTCGATCTCATGGGCTTGCATGCCTGCATCTTTCAAGGCAGCAATCATCACATTCCTTGCGCCCAATCCTTCCGGATGCGGGGCTGTGAGGTGGTAAGCATCGGCAGTAGCGCCGCCACCTGCTATTTCGCAATAGATATGCGCGCCGCGTTTTACTGCATGCTCATATTCTTCCAGTACCAGTACGCCGGCTGCTTCCCCCATTACAAAACCGTCACGGTCTTTGTCGTACGGACGGCTGGCTGTGGCCGGATCGTCGTTGCGTTCGCTCATGGCTTTCATGGCGTTGAAACCGCCTACACCGGCTTCGCTGATCACGGCTTCCGATCCACCGGCGAGCACGATATCGGCCTTGCCCAGGCGTATGTTATCCACCGCCGAAATAATGCCATTGGTGCTTGATGCACAGGCACTTACCACAGCGAAATTGGGACCGCGGAATCCATGGCGCATAGAAATCTGGCCTGCGGCAATATCCAATATCATTTTAGGAATGAAGAAAGGGTTGAAACGGGGTGTTCCATCGCCTTTGGCAAAGCCTATCACTTCCTCCTGGAAAGTAGTGAGTCCACCGATACCACTGGCGAAGATCACGCCTACCCTGTCGGGATTTACATTCTCTTTACTGATACCGGCATCTGCAACAGCCATATCACTGGCCACCAATGCCAATTGGGCAAAGCGGTCCAGCTTGCGCGCTTCTTTCCTGTCCATGAACTGGGTAGGATCAAAGCCCTTGATCTCACAGGCAAAACGGGTTTTGAACTTAGATGCATCAAACAAAGTAATGTTAGCTGCGCCGGATACACCATTGATGAGTCCGTTCCAATAATCGTTGAGATTATTGCCTACCGGCGTTAATGTACCGATTCCCGTAACAACTACTCGTTTTAATTGCATGAACAAACCTATTTATTAAGTGAGAATCCGCCTTTCCTGGCCTTAGAGCGCCGCAGAAAGGCGGATTTTAATTATTCCAAAATAGTGTAGATCTTACTTAGCGTGTTCTTCGAGGTAAGCAACAGCCTGACCAACAGTGGTAATGGTTTCAGCCTGCTCATCGGGGATGGAGATGTTAAATTCCTTCTCGAATTCCATAATCAACTCAACGGTATCCAAAGAATCTGCACCGAGGTCGTTAGTGAAAGACGCCTCATTGGTAACCTCTGCCTCGTCTACTCCTAATTTATCAACGATGATTTTCTTAACTCTTGTTGCGATGTCTGACATTGTAAAAAGTTTTTGTTACAGCCGCAAAAATATACTTTTTGTCAAATAAGCAATGTTTTAACGCATTTTTGTTTTCACAGACCGGAAAACCGGCCTTCCCCTAAATCGGTTGGGGGGTGTGTTTTTCGCAAAATGATCAGTATCTTGTAAAGCTAACTATTGCTATGCCGTTAAAACTCATAGACCATAACAGCACGGAATACCACCAGATGGTCGACCTGCGCTACCACTTGTTGCGCAAGCCGTTGGGACTGGATTTTACCAAAGAAGAGCTGGAAAGGGAGAAAAACGACATCCTCATCGGCTGTTTCGAGGAAGATAAGCTGGAAGCCTGCTGTATTTTAACGCAAACGGCCCCCAAAACTGTCCGTTTACGCCAAATGGCCGTTAGCCCCGTTCTGCAAGGCAAGGGTATTGGCCGGGTTTTGATGAGTTTCGCCGAAAACATCGCCCGCGACAGGGGGTACCACCGCCTCACCATGCACGCCCGTAAAACAGCCGTTGGCTTCTACGAAAAACTGGGCTATAAGATCCATGGGGAAGAATTCCAGGAAGTTACCATTCCGCATTTTGAGATGCACAAAGCGCTATAGAATTTCTACCCCAACTTACTCTTCAATAACCCCCTCAACTCATGCCTCATCTCATCTCCCATATTGTCTTTGGGAATCAGGAAAAAAGAGCGGGCATCGAAATAAAGGTGAAAGAAATGGGGACTTTCGAAAAATTTGCTGAATTGGGTCCACTTCCAGAGCACATAGCCGTGCTCGCTTTCCAGCTTGATATCTGTGTCCCGGAAATCGATGATGAACGATTCTTTGAAAGTGGCAGACCGCTTATAAATGGTATTGGGTAAAAAATACCAGAATGAAGCCATCAGCACCAGCCAGATCAACGAGCCCAGTAAAAAAGGCTCGGGCCTGATCTTTTTAGTATAGAAAAGAATGCCGGATACAATCGCAAATACATTGACCAGTACAATCAATATCCTCAAATCCTGTTTCTGAACAAAATGGTAGCGTAAAGCCTGTATGACCTTTCTTTTATCGTAAGAGAAACTGTACTGCATAATGGTGGCAAATGTAGAAAAATAAAAAAGCCTAAATACGAGCGAGTTTAGGATTATCTATCAACTCCTGCCTTTGCGGGTGTACCAACAGGTTCATGTCTTCCATTGGAATGGCACCGAATAAAGGCTCTGCACTTCCGGGCAGTACCATCGCCCTGCAGGTAGTTTTATGTCCCTTGAAATGAACCTCCACACCCTGTACCATATCGAATTCTTCAATCCTGCCGTCTGCAGTTTCGCTTCTTAGCCTTTCCATCACCGGCAACTGCAATATCTCTTGTATCGATTCATTGATACATAAGTACACTGACCCGGTATCCACCAAAGCATTCACCTGGATACGTTTTACTTCTTCTTCACCAATTACATGCCTTCTCGCCATCTCAAGATCATAACCATTGATCAACTCAATATCTGCATATACCAGGCCCATAGCTTTTGATTTGAGGCAATTTGCATCAAAAAAACGAGATTATATTACGACATTACAAAATCAGGTATTTGCCGCAATTTTTTTGCTTATTTGATAAAAGAGCGGCGTAACTGCTCAATGGCTGGTTGCGCAAGCCTTGTTTTTTCAGCAGCAATCACTATGCGATAACGGAAAGTGGTGGTCTGCCCCTTTCTTAAACGGAAGTTGAGGTTTTCTTTCCCTTCTGAAAATACTTTTTGTCCCAACGGATTAGCAGCAAACAACCCGTAATTGCGCGCATGCCAGTAGGTAGGATAGCCGGGGTTTCCCGGATGATCCATGATCACAATACTGATGGTATCATTTCCTTTCTTGCCGTACAACATACACCACTCGCCCCTTGTAGCCCAGGCGGCATCGCCTTCTTTTCCGGCCGATGTGAGATAGTTACCTGTTACTGTTGCATCTTTTGTAGCAGACACTTTGGTAACATTCCCCTGAGCATCTTTGTATTCTTTGGTTTGTGTGATGGGCAGTTCCAGTTCATGCGCCACCCGCAAACCCAGCAACCCGTCCTTGCTGTCGGGGAAAGCCACGTCCTGCACGGCTGTCAGCTCCGTGATGCGGTCAATGATGCGCTCATTATTCTCCTGGCTGAACAGATACGTGGTTTTCTCATTCAGCAATACATCCTGTTGCTGGTTTACCCACCGGGCTGTATATACCAGCTTTCCTTGCTTACCACTTTCTGTGCTCACCACTTCATTCGTTTTGATCCATCCATAATGCACTTTCTTTTCGGCTGCAATAGCGAATGAATTATTCCAGAAGTCAAGTCCGTTCACCCGCTCATAGTTGAACCACAACCCCAGGTGATGCGGGTGATCGGTGGGATCATTCGGTTCCGGCTTCCAGGGAAATCCACGCGTGATCGTTTGTCCGTTCCCCGCATAAATAGGATACAATACCGGTTTCTCAATGGTATCTGTATACACGAAGCTGGTAAAAGGTTTTCCATCGGCCGTGATCACCACTTTGCGTTGCGCTGCATCGGGTTGTACTGTTATCACGGCCTGGCGGGACTGTGCAGTGGATTGCAGCAGGCTCCATGAAAGAACACCTGCCAGCAAACATTTGTATGAAATGGTCTTGAACATATCGTAGTATTGAATACCAGGTTAGGCCTGGATGGGTTTGTTTTGTTTACCAATCAGAAAATGCATCACCACCCATGCCAGCACATAAGCCGATCCGCACACAGCGAACATGATATAGTAGGCCACTTCAATTTTGCCAATGGCGCGGTAATGCACGAACATATTTTTTTGTACCAGCCACGATAAGGCAATGCCTCCCAATGCGCCGAACATGCCGCCGATACCGGTAACGGAACCCGTTGTCTTTTTAGGGAACATATCGCTTACCATTGTGAAGATATTGGCGCTCCATGCCTGGTGTGCAGCAGCCGCCAAACCGATCACCAGTACGGCATACCACATGTTGATGCCCCCCAGCAACTGGGCCGATATGATGGGAATCACACACAAAGCAAAAAAGAACATGGATGTTTTGCGGGCGCGGTACACCGGCCAGTTTTTCCTGATGAGCCAGAGAGGTATCCAGCCGCCACCTACACTGCCGATGGTGGATATGGTATATACGACGGCTACCGGCAATGCGATGGCCGTGTTGCTCAAATGATACTGGCTTTGCAGGAAATCGGGCAGCCAGAATAAATAGAACCACCAGATGGGATCGGTGAGCAGTTTACCCAAAGCGAATGCCCAGGTTTGCCGGTAACCCAGCAGCTTTCCCCAGGAAAGCTTGGGGCTTGTTTCTTCTTCTGTTACAGGTTGTTCATCTGCGTCGCTGTGGATATAGTCGTACTCTGCCTGTAATAATTTTTTATGTTTCTTAGGCACTTCATATAAAATGAACCAGAAGATCAGCCATATAAATCCGAGTACGCCTGTAAGAATGAAGGCCCATTTCCAACCCCATTGCGCGGCAATAAAAGGCACGGTCAACGGCGCCACAATGGCTCCGAAATTGGTGCCCGAATTAAAGATGCCGGTGGCCAATGCCCTTTCTTTTTTGGGGAACCATTCCGCTACGCCCTTGATAGCAGCCGGGAAATTACCCGCTTCCGTAAGGCCCAGGGCCGAACGAACCACTGCAAAGCTGAACACGTTGCTGGCAAAAGCATGGCATACGGCAGCAACACTCCATAAGCCGGTAGCCAGCGCATAACCGATCTTGGTACCCAGTTTGTCTACCAGCCGGCCCGCTCCCAGCAAGCCAAATGCATAAAACAGTTTGAAAGCTATTTCAATGTTGGCATAGTCTGCATCGTCCCAATGCAGTTCGGTAGAGAGCGTCGACTTCAACAAACTGATCACCTGCCTGTCGAGGTAGTTGATGGTGGTTGCAGCGAAGATGAGTGTACAGATCGTCCATCTGTATTTTCCTATGGCGTTGGTTGATGACATGATCAGGCTTTGATGGATTGAATAGTGTGTAATACCTGTTTGGTAGCTGCAACGATCTGTGCATAATCTTTCGTTTCCAGCAATGCTTTGGTAATGAGTTTGCTGCCCATGCCCACTGCGCATACGCCTGCTTTGAACCATCCGGCAATATTTTCTTTGTCGAGCTCCACGCCTCCTGTTGGCATGAATAAAAGATCGGGAAATAATTCTTTGATAGCAGATAAGAACCCGGGGCCTAAAATATTCCCGGGGAATAATTTGATCATACGCGCACCCAGTGTTTCCGCGCTGATGATCTCGGAAGGTGTCATACAACCGGGCACCCAAAGCATTTCATGCTGATTGGCTACTTCGGCTACTGAAGGAACAAGGCCCGGACAAATCAGGTAGTCGGCACCCGCATCAATGAATTTGCGTGCCATCTCTCCGTTCTTAATAGTGCCTATGCCTAAATACATGTCTGGTAATTCCGCATCACAGAGCTGGCGCATAGCGATGAAATTTTTCAGCGCTGCTTCACCGCGATTGGTATATTCTACTGTCCGGATACCGGCTTCGTATAAAGCTTTTAAAACCTGGAGACTGACTTCAACATCTTTGTTGAAAAACAATGGTAACACACCCTGTTCAGGTATCAATTGCAAAAGGCGATCCTTTTTCTTCATATGGCTTTTATTGGGACGACAAGTTTATTGGAAATACAGGGATTTGCAGCCATTTTTCTCCGCAAACGTTTGCGAAATTTTTGCCTCAAAACCCCTTCCCTTTCTTTCTCCTTCCCAAAATAAATAAAGAAATTTGAACACTGTTTCGTAAACTCACAACAGATTGCTAAACCTTTCTTCAATTATTATCAATTTACCAACATGCCGAAAAAAGTTGTTACCCTCGGAGAAATCATGCTCCGCTTGTCCACCCCTGGCTTTGAGCGTTTTGTACAGGCCGATAGTTTGGATGTAACTTATGGAGGTGGTGAAGCCAATGTGGCTGTTGCCATCTGTAATTATGGTCTCAATGGCACATTTGTAACCAAAGTACCTGATAACCCATTGGGACAGGCTGCCATCAATCATATCCGTCGTTATGGTGTAGATACACAATTCATTGCCCGCGGCGGTAAGCGCCTGGGTATTTACTTCCTTGAAACCGGCGCTTCCATGCGTGCTTCTCAGGTAGTATACGATCGCGCCGGCGCTTCTATTTCAGATGTGGAGATCAGCGAATTTGATTTTGATAAGATCTTCGAAGGGGCCGACTGGTTCCATACCACCGGTATTACACCAGCGTTGAGCGATAAAGCCGCTGCCCTGACCGAAGCGGCTTTGAAAGCAGCCAAAGCCAAAGGCATTACCACCAGTATTGATCTCAACTATCGCAAGAAACTGTGGAGTAAAGAAAAAGCCCGTGAAGTGATGACCAGGCTTTGCCAGTATGTAGATGTATGTATCGGTAATGAAGAAGATGCCGAAACTACGCTGGGCTTTGTAAGCAAAGGCACCGATGTTACCAAGGGAGAATTGAACCTCGATGGTTACAAAGATGTGTTCCAGCAGATGAAAGCAAAATTCGGTTTCAAATACATCGCTTCTACCCTGCGGGAAAGCTACAGCGCTTCCGATAACGGATGGAGCGCGCTCGTTTACGATGGATCAAACTTCTATCATACCAAGCAATACGAAGTACGCATCGTTGACCGCGTAGGCAGCGGCGATTCTTTTGCGAGCGGGTTCATCTACGGACTGGTCAGCGGTATGCCCATGAATGAAGCGGCCGAATTCGGTGTTGCGGCATCTGCGCTGAAGCACACCATCCCGGGCGATCTCAACCATGCCACTCTGAACGAAGTGAAAGACCTTATGAAGGGTGATGGCTCCGGAAGGGTTCAACGATAATCTCTCCCTGCAAAACGAAGTGATATGATCATAGACAGTTTAACCAGTGCAGGAAAGTACGCATCCCTGCACCCGCTTTTTGCCAAGGCTTTTGAGTACATTTCAAAACAAAACCTCACGTCGCTTGAAACCGGCAAATTCGAAATTGATGGCCAACACCTGAAAGCCATCGTTTCCGATAAACCAGGTGTAACAGCAGCAGAGTCTATTGCTAAATTCGAGTGTCACAATAAACACATTGACATACAAGTATGCATCAGCGGCCGTGAAACGATCGGCTGGAAACCCAGGGCTTCCTGTGTGGACCAGCGCGGTGAGTACAACGAAGAAAAAGACGTTGTATTCTATAATGATGCGCCGGATACTTATTTCGAGTTAACGAGCGGCCAGTTCGCCATCTTTTATCCGGAAGACGTACATGCACCCATGATCGGGGAAAGCATGATCAAGAAGCTGGTGATTAAAGTGAAGATTTAATTTGTTAGTTACGTCATCCTGAGCGAGGTCGTCATCCTGAGCGAGCGAAGCGAGTCGAAGGACCTGCTGAACATTCGGGCAGATCCCTCGGCTTCGCTCGGGATGACGTGTTGTTTTAGAAAATATATTTCGTACTGAGGAAGTTCGATTCGTGTGTTTCTACAATCTCATTCACCAGGTGTTTGTTGCTTTCTGTCAGCTTCGCAGCTACCAATGAACGGATGGAGAATGCTCGCAGCGCATCAAATACAGACAAAGTTCCTTCGGCGCTGTCTTTTCTTCCGGTAAAGGGGAAGCTATCCGGACCGCGCTGGCACTGGCAGTTGATGTTCACACGGCTTACCTGGTTCACCAGGGGATCAATCAGGGAAGCGAGTTCTTTGCTGTCGTTACTGAAAAGACTTACCTGCTGACCATGCGTAGACTCGATCAGGTATTCGATGGGTTCTTCCAGGCTGTCGAAAGGCACCACAGGAATAAGCGGACCAAACTGCTCTTCGCGATACAGTTTCATCTCTTTGTTCACCGGGTATAATACTGCCGGGTATACAAAAGATTCGATCGTTGCACCTCCGTTTTCATTCATTACTTTGGCACCGTGTTGCTCGGCATCGCGTATACATTCTTGCAGGTAAGCAGGCTTCTGCGGTTCAGGCAGGGGCGTCAGCGCTACGCCCGCTTCCCAGGGCATACCGAATTTCAATTTGCTCACTGCGGCAGACAATTCTTTTACAAAAGCATCGGCAATACGCTTATGTACGAATACAATTTTCAACGCAGTACAACGCTGTCCGTTGAAAGATAAGCTACCCAATACCGTTTCCTGTACTGCCAGTTTCAGGTCTGCATCTTTGGTGATGATAGCAGCGTTCTTGGCATCGAGCCCCAGTATGGCGCGCAGACGGTTTACTTTGGGGTGCAGTTTCTTCAACTCGTTTGCTACCCTGCTGGAACCGATCAGGGTCAGTACATTGATCTTGCCCGATTTCATCAATCCCGGCACAATCGTATTGCCCCTGCCGTAAATGGTGTTCACCACACCTTTAGGGAAACATTCTTTGAAAGCATTCAATAAAGGGTAGTGCAATAAAGTACCATGCTTCGGAGGTTTGAACAAAAGGGTATTACCCATGATGATGGCCGGGATGAGGGTGGTAAAGGTTTCGTTCAACGGATAGTTGAACGGCCCCATACAAAGCACCACACCCAGCGGTGAACGGCGTATCTGCGCCACAATACCCTGCTCAATGGTAAAGCGCGATGAATCGCGGTCTACATCTTTCAATGCATCAATGGTGGCATAAATGTATTCAACCGTACGGTCGAACTCTTTTACCGAATCGGCATAAGACTTACCGATCTCCCACATGATCAGTTTCACTACAATGGATTTCTGTTCCATCATTTTACTGATGAACTTCTCCACACACTGTATGCGGTCGGCCACGCTCATGGTAGGCCATTGTCCGCGGCCGTTGTCATAAGCAGCTACTGCTGCATCCAGCGCTTCATATGCTTCCTTCTCTGTACAAACCGGATAAGTGCCGATCAGTTTTCTTTGCAGTCCATTGGGGGTTTTCACGCAAACAGGAGAATATACTTCGTGCACGTCTCCGTTCCATTGCTTCATCTCACCATTACTCAGGTAGAGTCGTTGGTTAATTTCTTCCGCCAGCCTGTATTCGGCAGGGATTTCTTCTTCGGTTACAAAAATGTTTTTCAGTTGCTCTTTAAATTCCATTCGTTTTAGGTTTTAGTGAATCGTCATCCCGAGCGTTCTTTGAACGTCATCCCGAGCAACGTCACCCTGAGCGAGCGAAGCGAGTCGAAGGGGCAGCCGAGGGAGCTGCCCGCATCTTCAGCAGGTCCTTCGACTCGCTTCGCTCGCTCAGGATGACGACCTCGCTCAGGATGACGACCTCGCCCAGGATAACGTTCTTACTGTGCAGGTGTGATCGATTGCCATCCGAAATAGCTTCTCGCATTGCGGTAACAGATGTCTTGTATTACGCTTCCCACCCATTCAATATCGGCGGGAAGTTCGCCATTTTCAATTTCTTCTCCAAACAGGTTGCAGAGCAGCCTTCTGAAATACTCATGGCGTGGGTACGACAAGAAGCTTCTTGAATCGGTGAGCATGCCCACGAACTTGCTGATCAGTCCCATGTTGGAGAGCGCATTCATTTGTTTGATCATGCCGTCTTTCTGGTCGAGAAACCACCATCCCGATCCAAACTGTATTTTGCCTGCCACCGATCCGTCGTTGAAATTACCCAGCATGGTAGCCATGAGTTCGTTGTCTGCCGGATTGAGGTTGTATATGATCGTTTTGGCCAGTTTGTTGTCGCTGTCGAGTTTATTCAGGAATGACGACAAAGCCCTACCCTGTGAAAAATCGCCGATCGAATCCCATCCGGTATCGGGTCCGAGTTGTTGTAGCATGCGCGAATTGTTGTTGCGCATAGCACCGAGGTGAAACTGCTGCACCCATCCTTTCTCCCAATCCCATTCGGCAAAATGCACCAGCATGGCCGATTTGAACTTACGCTGCTCTGTTTCACTCAGTTGTTTGCCTCCATGTACTTTGTTAAAAATGCTGTCGATCTCCGATCCGGTAAAGTCTTCTGCATAGAGTTCTTCCAATCCATGATCAGAAACACTGCATCCTGCCGAAGCAAAGAAATCATGCCGGCTCTGCAATGCATAAAGGAAATCATCGAAAGAAGAAATAGAGATATTGCTCACCGCCTCCAGCTTTTTCAGGTATTGATTAAACAGTTCCGGCTTAGCTACATTCATGGCATGATCGGGCCGGAATGCAGGCAGGATGGGTATTTCAAAGCCTTCTTTTTTTAATTGTATGTGATACTCCAATGAATCTACAGGATCATCGGTGGTGCAAACCATTTTCACATTCATCCTGCGCAACAGGTTACGCACTGAGTATTCTTTCGTTTGCAGCAATGCCGTGCAGGTATCATAAATTTTACCGGCCGTCTGCGGATTCAGGATATCATGCACACCAAAATAGCGCTGTAATTCAAGGTGCGTCCAGTGATACAGCGGGTTACGCAAAGTATAGGGAACCGTGGCTGCCCACTGCTCGAATTTTTCTTTATCGCTTTTATTGCCCGTGCAATAACTTTCGTCCACTCCATTCGTACGCATGGCCCTCCACTTGTAGTGATCGCCGTAAAGCCACACTTGTGTAAGGTTTTTAAACTGAAGGTCTTCTGCAATCTGCTGTTGAGGCAGGTGGCAATGATAATCGATCACGGGCATGGGTTTGGCATACTCGTGATACAGTTGCTGCGCTGTCTTGTTCAACAGCAAAAAATTCTCATCCAAAAATGTTCTCATGCTGGGATTTTATAAAAATTTATACACTCTCTGATCTTTTATCCATAACCGACCGGAGTATATTGCCTGCATCACTGCCGGTTAACATTGCAAGATACATATGTATAGTTTCTGCAAAACCCGGATAGATTGTCAAATTATTACCCCATATTGACTTATCAGACAACAGGGCTTCGAGCCAACCCGGCTCATCCTGCCGGTTCCAGTAGGCAACAATCAATCCCGCTTTATCGTCTTCCACTTTGTAAGGTGCACCTGGTTTCAGGAACAGCAGGTAAGCCGCAAAGCCAAGCGACATAAGGGTTGGCGCCGATCCGTTCGTTGCAAAATATTTCTCCAGCAAAGGTATATTGCGCATCACCATTTTAGAAGTGTATTGTACGGTGATGTTGATCCACAAGTGCTCAATGTATGTATTCCTGAAACGATCGATCACCTGTGTGGCAAAGGTCCGGGCTTCTTCCGTACTGATATCCCCTCCTGCTACCAGGGGTACAATCTCGTCCATCATCAGGCCGGCAACAAAAGCTGCAAATGTTTCATCCAGCATCGCTTCTTTCACCGTGGTGAATCCTGCCAGGCAGGCAAGTCCGCAAGAAAAAGTATGGGTACCATTCAACAACCGCAGTTTCAGTTCCCTGAACTTATTAATATCGGGCGCCAGTATTACACCTGCATCAGCGGTACTGAATGATAATATTTTCCGGGTACGTTCCGAGTTGGTTTCAATAGCCCACAAGCGATAACATTCAGACATGATCATCAGATCATCCCGATACCCCAATTGTTTTTCCAGTGCAGCTGTTTCGGTTGCGCCCAGTTTGCCCGGCACAATACGGTCTACCAGTGAATTGCAAAAATCGTTGGCTTCCTGCAACCAGTTGCAAAAGTCACTGCTGCATCCTTTCATCTCAGCCAGTTGCAATAAAATAGTTTTCAGTTTATGGGCATTGCCAACGATCAGTTCGGTGGGTATGATCGCCATGCCGGCCTCTTTACTGCCATTGAATGCTTCAAATCTTTTCAGCAGAAAATGCAACAGTCTGCCCGGAAAAGAAACCGGCCGTTCTGCATGTGCATCTTCGGGCACCAACGTAATACCTACTTCCGTTGTGTTGGAAATGATCACCTGCATGGCTTCGTTCGAAGCGCAGGCCAATATTTCTTCCCATTCTTCCCGTGCAGAGAGTACGCGGCTGATGGCAGTATTCACTACTGTTCTTTCTACCGCCTGTCCATTTTCATAGCCTCGTTCTATCTGCGTGAAAACACCTTCTTGTTGTTTGAATGCATCTGTTCCGCCATTGCTGGTTGATTTCACTACTACGATGCTGCCGTTGAACAGCTGTTGTCCATTGGCTTTGTTGATAAAATAATCCGGCAATCCACGCAGTAAAACACCTGTTCCAAATTGTAATACTTTCTCGGGGAGCACTTTTCCCTTTTCCTCTAAAAAGGATCTTGATAATTGCATTTAATCTTTATTTTATGTCTGCTTTGCTTTTCGACCGTCATCCCTAGTTCGTCATCCTGAGCGAGCGAAGCGAGTCGAAGGAGCTGCTCGAAGGTTCAGGCAGATCCCTCGGCTGCGCTCGGGATGACGTTCTTGTTTGGATTTTTATTTTTCCCCTTTCAAAGCCCATTCAGCGATGTCCTGCGCCACTTCAAAATTTTGATAATCTGCAGGTAATCTTCTTCCATCCGTATATTCATTGTACACCCAGGGATCGCCTACGGCAAGTACCTTCCCTTTGCCCAATTTCGAAACCGCCACAATATTCTTTCCTTTATGGGTGAGGATCACTTGTGCAGGCGCTTTCACATTGAGAGTAGCTAATTCTTTGATGTATACCTGCCTGGCTCTTTTAAATACGGGGTTACCCGCATTCACCCTGATCATACCCATTTCGAATTGCTTACCTATCACTTTATTCTCACAGTCTTCATTGAATTGTATTCCAAAATGCGCAGCCAGTTGATTGAGGTGTTTGAATTCTGCGTTGATGCTGTCGTTACCCATCAGGATCAATGTACCACCGGCTTTTACCCAATTGGTGATAGCTGTAATGTCTGCCTGTTCTATGTAATTGGGATGAGGATTTTCTGTAGGAATGTCTGGATCAACAATAATATATACAGATGCTTTTTTCAGGTTATCCGCCGTAGGCGCTGTTTCCAGCGATGCAGTAGCAGCGCCTGTATTCCTGAATACATGACCCCATAAGGAGAAGCCGCTATTCGCCCAATCTTCCCATATATAATGGTACCGAACTGTATTACCCTCTTTGTTCTTCTTTCTTTCGTTATTGAAATAATAATCGAGCAGCACGGTCTTGCCCTTGCCCACACCGGATTGCTGGTCGGCCAGGTTTTCCATTTCCGCGGCTGCAAGAATAAATGCACCAACGCCTTTGGGGTCGTTGGTTACTACCGGCTCGCCGATATAATAAGCATAACTGCCATCGCGGTATGGTGTATCGCCGAGACCGGCTACCTGGCATACTTTGTTCAGGTTAACCTGTCCATTCTCAACAGTGATAAAATTTTTGATAATGCCATCGAATCCTTTCTTAGCAGCGGTCATGGTAGTTGCATCTGTTGTATAACCCATCCGCGAGGCTTTGGCAAGGGTATATACGAACATGCAGGAAGCGGAAGCTTCGGGGTAATTGCCTTTTTCATTGGGCTTGTTCAGTACCTGCCACCATGTGCCGCTGGTTTTATCCTGCACCTGTTTAACGGCTGTGATGTATCGTTGCAGGATGCTGAGTAATTCTTTTCTTCTCGGATGATCTGCCGGGAAATAATCCAGTACATCTACCAGCGCCATACCATACCAGCCCATGGCCCTTCCCCAGAATTGTGATGATTGTCCGTTCACAGGGTTGGACCATTTTTCTGTTTTGCTTTCATCCCATCCATGGTACAGCAAACCTGTTCTGACATCCCTGGCGTGCTTTTCCATCCATACGAACTGGTTGGCAATATCATCGAAAGCGGAAGGTTCATTGAAACGCTGTGCATATTGCGCGTAAAATGGTTCTCCCATATACAGGCCATCCAGCCACATCTGGTTGGGATATCTCTTCTTGTGCCAAAAGCCGCCTTCTTTGGTACGCGGTTGCCCTTCCAGTTGTTCACGCAGTAGCTGCGCTCCTTTTTTATATTTCTCCTCTTCCAGCACTTCATACAATAACAACAGGCTGCATCCCGGCTTAATGTTGTCTATATTGTAATCGGCCTGTTTGTAAGTAAGTATGTTGCCATCTTTCTGTACAAACAGGTCCATACTCTTTTGTATGTAATTGAAATATTTTCCTTTGCCCGTACGCAACCACACCTGTTCCATTCCATTCAATACAACACCCTGGTCGTAAGACCATCCTACCAGGTGGCCGGGTTTCATGGCCATGCTGTCGGGCCAGAGATGCATAACGGTTTCAGCCATGCGTT
This sequence comes from Hydrobacter penzbergensis, assembly GCF_900106985.1. Classification (NCBI taxonomy): domain Bacteria; kingdom Pseudomonadati; phylum Bacteroidota; class Chitinophagia; order Chitinophagales; family Chitinophagaceae; genus Hydrobacter; species Hydrobacter penzbergensis. The sequence goes on from NZ_FNNO01000002.1 coordinate 202,868, forward strand.
CAGACCAGGGCTGTGCGCCTGCCGAAAGGCTGCTGATCATGAGCAGCAGCGTAAAAAGGTGGAGACGATGTTTCATAATTAGCGACAAGTCTACTCAGTTATCAGCACAGAAACTCATCTGTTTACTACTATTTTTACGCAAACGTTCCCGGTATCGATTCCAGCCCGCATACCCTGTAAATAGTTTAATTTTAAGCTGCTGTATGAAATTTGAAGCAGTTACCATAAAAGATATTGCAAAAGCGCTCGGCCTGTCCACTTCCACCGTTTCGAGGGCGCTCCGCGACAGTTATGAGATCAGCCCCGAAACCAAAAAACAGGTATTGGAATATGCGCAAAAGATCAATTACAGACCCAATCCCATCGCGCTTAGCCTGAAAGAAAAACGCAGCCATTCCATCGGCATCGTAGTATCTGAAATAGCCAACAACTTTTTTTCGCAGGTGATCAATGGGATAGAATCCATTGCGTATGATCGTGGTTATAATGTGGTCATCACCCAAAGTCATGAATCTTACCACCGCGAACTGAGCAATGTGCAGTACCTGGCCTCCCGTTCCATAGATGGGTTACTGATATCCGTTTCGGCTGAAACGCAGGATCTGCAACACTTGCAAGGGTTGCATGACAAGGGCTTGCCGATCGTTTTTTTCGACAGGGTCGTAGAAAATATTGAAACACACAAAGTAACCATCGACAATGCACGCGGCGCTTTCGATGCCACGCATTATCTTTTACAGCAAGGGTATCAACAGGTAGCAGCACTGATGAATGCTGAATACCTGTCGATTACCAGGGAAAGGTTAGCTGGTTATAAAAACGCAATGAACAAAAACGGGCTATCCTTCGATCCGGATCTCGTGCAATATTGTCGGCACGGTGGACTGGATTACGAAGAAGTGGAACAAGCGCTGGATCAGCTTTTCAGTCAGCAAAAAAGGCCCGATGCCATTTTTGGCGGCTCCGATACACTAACCACCAATTGCCTTCGTTATTTAAAAGCACATAATATCCGCATGCCCGAAGACATTGGGTTCATCGGTTTCTCCAATATAGACCTGAGCGAATTGCTTTCGCCTTCTTTATCGGTGGTACGCCAACCTGCCTTTGAAATAGGCAAGCTGGCTACCGGCCTTTTACTGGAGTTGATCGAAAGCAAGCGTCCTGTAAAAACTTTCAACACACAAGTGCTATCTCCCAGTTTGCTTATCGGCGAATCATCTCAGCGCATAAAAAAGGCCAAAAAATTGTAACAGCTCTTTTTAAAAGCGGATGTTCATGCCTATGCTAACACTATAATCTGCAAACGCTGCATCGCCTTGTGCGTATGTGCCTGTTATATCTGTTTTGATCATGTCCGGTACACTCTGTGTGCGGTCGCGCTTAACAGCTACCGGCACATACGCATACAGGCTCATCTTTTTGAACGCATACGTAACGCCCGGCTCTACCGAAACTACATAACCCGGCCTCCTGAATCCATTGCTGCCACCAACCAGGTCTTTTGCAGGAACGCATTCTTTGCGAATACCTCCTGATAGTGTGAACCTATTAACCTGGAAATTTGCTCCTAACCTGTACATGTATTGATCCGGTACACTCATCACATCGCTTCCGTAAGCAACTGCAGTTGGACTGGGTGTTCCACCCCTTGCTGTAGATACGCCATTCTGTTCTCTCGGGTTGATGAGATAATAAAAATTACCATAGAGGTTCACACGATGTGATAAGTTGTAATAAGCATTCAGCTCTGTAGTGAAGCCTGTGCCGCCATCGCCCAATTGTATGGACTGGTCAACAGGACCATACACCGTAACACCAGGCGTTGCAGTGTAAAATTTATCCTGGTATTTGTAATCGCCGGTAGGTAGTTTGATGCCCAACCCGGCCTGCGCGTTGAAGCGGTGGTGACTGGCAGGATCCAGTATCCAGGCGTATGCAGTGAATCGCACGTCGCCCATACCGAAAGATTTGGTAGTATGTCTTTCTTTACCGCCATGTTCATACAAAGAAGAGCGTTCATTGTACAATATGGGCATATTGAATGCCAGCGACCATCTTTTATTGAGTATGCGGGTAAGTGTAAGGTCCAGTGCATAGGAATGATTGATCACTTCCGTGCCATTTGCTATGCGCTGCGGCTGTTCCTGTGTACCCACAAAATGGCGGAATGATTTGAAATACCGGTTGTTGGCATTGAACATCCATTTGCTTTCTGTAGTATCTGCGCCGGTATGTTCCATCATGCACATGCCGCCGATGCTGCGAATGGCTACGCAGCCTTGCGATGAAGCCTGTGTTGAAATAAGCAATAAGCTAAGAGTGGATATAATTAGATATTTCACGATCAGTAGTTTAGTTTGTGAATAATAATAGGGCTGATCTATTTTCTCATTTTCAGCCGGTTAACGATGAGTTCGCCTACCATCCTGCCATATTTCGTACTCGCAATGCAGGAGTTGTGGTAATGAAGGCCCCCGTAAAAACGGGCCCAGTTGTTTTCTTCTGCTGCATCACGGAAAGATTTAAATGAACGGTTGGCGATGCCGAATTCCAATTCAGTAGAATCGGTATAAGCCAAATGATCGCCGAACACGCTGGTCAGCGCTTCAGCCGCAGCCGAAGAAATAGTAGAGTGTCCGCAAGTGTATTCCGGGAAAGCAGGTGTCTGCAAATAAGGACGCCAATTGGGGTCGAAGTATTTATTGATCACCGTTTCGGGCCTTACCGTATTGTACAGGTATTTAGCATCCCAACAGTGGATGAATGCATCGAACAAAGCAATACTGGTTTTGGCAAAAGCGCAAACAGTAGTGGCAAAATCTGCTTTAACGGTTTGAGCAGCAATACCTGTAATACTCATCCAGTGTCCCGGCGGTGAGAACTTTTTGGTGCTGAACATCACGTGACCGGAGACATTCATTTTAAACGGATTGTCATCCCAGAAAGCAGCAATATGTTTTTGTTCATCATTCAGACTGTCCACTGCCTGTTTGATCATCATCACATTACGGTAGTACTCGCTGTTTTTGTCCTTGATATCAAACTTAGGAGGAGGTACCGGACGGAACTGGTTCGCACTGTCGAGCACCATGGTGCGTATTTCCATCCAGTGAGGCTCTGCCGCCTGGGCATACATGGGTGGTGTAGGCACCCAACGTCCCGGGCTATCGATGACGGTGTATTTTTCTCCACTTCTTGTCTGGGCATAATTATCTCCCTTGCTCCATGCTAAAATAGCATTGCCTACTGCTTGTGCATACGCTTCGGAGTTTGCACGCATTGCCTTTGGCATACCATGATCCTTCGCCATTTTTTTCAGACTGTCTACATACAATTGCATACTGCCCTCCGGGAAAGTAACGGCTTCTCCAACTTTACAATAAGCCAGCAAAGCTGCATAAGGGAAATCAATCTCTTTACCAGCCTCCGGCCCGGGAACGGATTTCAATCCTTTTAGTTGTCCGGCCAGTGACTGATATTGATTGGGGGCGCCCGCAGCTATGACTTCATAACCGGCGATAGCCGCATATGCATAATTACGTGAAGCTACAACAGGGTTAAAATTATTCCCCATTACCACTGTATTCAATTCATATACAGTTCTGGAATACAAGCCGGGGTTATGTATGATGGTTTGATAATCCTTTTGCCGATTACAAGACACAAAAAAAAATGCGGCAACCGCAATACCGATGATTTGTTTCATAATAACATAGAATAAAAATAGGTAACATCTCCCTGCCAGAGGAGATGTTACATTGCTTAATAACATCGTCTATAAAATCAAGCAATGTCCGGCGGCTGTTCTGCTACCGGTAAAAAACACTGTATCGTACCAACAGCACGATCTGTAAATGTACATTCAGATGCAGGATTGAATGGGCAAAGATGCCATTCATTGTCCTGGTTGAAATATTCTGTTGTAAGAAACTTAAATGCGAGAGAATTGGCACCCTGTTTTTTTGCTCCCTGTGGCGCATGCGTGAGGTCATAAGCCAACTTGAAAAATTCATCCCTGGCATTCTGGATACCTGTTTTAATGGTATTGGGAATACAAGCCAGTTCAAGTGAATCTTTGTAAAAACGCCGTTTAACATAACTGTAATTCACACCATTGATGACGATGTTTCCATCTACCCTTTCAAAGGTTTCTGAATTGGTGCCATAAGGTAATGGAGCGGCTATTTTAAGGTATATCAGGTCTTGTTCACTGTAATCGCTCTTGTCCAGCTGAGATTGCAATTGTGCATCCGCCCTTGTTTCCAGGTAATCGGTAAGCAATCGGTGGCCTCCCCAATTGAACACCAGCATAGCCAGTAGCAGTATGGCAGCAATCTTTTTCACTATGTGTAAATATAACACAAATTCTATTTCACCGTAAAGATTTTCTTTTCCGGCCCTACCCCTTTGATCGTAAGACTTTTCCAGCTTTTCGGCAAGCTGGAAGATACTTGCCGGATACCGGATGGAGTGATATCCAGTCCGCCGAAACCCATCAATATGCTTTGAATGATACCACCTGCCCCTGTTGCGAAATAGGGGTTGGTACCGCCCCTGGTTTCAGCCAGTACGCGAAAAGGCGGGTTCAGGTTGGGGAGATAAGCATCTTTGAAAAAATGATAGGCTTTTTCCCCGTCTCCCAACCGTGCATACAATAAAGTAAATATGGCTTGCGTCATGGCGGGCGTACCCTGCTCCGGTACCCTTGTTTCATAATACGCCAGGTCTTTCCGGATTTGCCGCACATCTGTTACCTCCTTCAGCGGATAAGCCAACAGGTTCGCATCGGCCTGCTTGATTCCTTCGCCGTGATAAGCGGCATGTTCCTTTGTTACCCCATTGTCCATTTTAAGAATGGGGATATTATCGGCTACCTGTTTCCAATCACTGTTGGCTTGAACACCCAATATTTTCGCGGCTTCTGTGGCATATTGCAGGTTAGCTTTCGCAGCCGCATTGGTCCATGCATTGTTGTCTACATTCTCTGCCCACTCATCTGCCGCCACCACATTTTTGATTTCGTATTTGCCGGGGCCATTTCTTTCTACACGGCTCGCCCAGAAATCTGCCGTTTCTTTCAGTACGGGCCATCCTTTTTCTTTCAGCCACTCCTTGTCTTGTGTAACACAATAATAATTCCATGCCGCAATGCCTACACAGGCAGTGATATGGTGTTCAAAAGGTCCGCTCAATGCCCATACCGGTGTTTCTTCCACGCCACTTGCCGCACTTTCCCAGGGGAACATCGCCCCTTTGTATCCATGATTGAAAGCGTTGCGCCGCGCGGCTTCCAGTCTCCTGTAACGATATTCTACCAGGCTCCTGGCCATTTCAGGATGCAATACCAGTATGGAAGGATACATCCACAATTCCGTGTCCCAGAAAACATGCCCGTTGTAGCCCAATCCCGACAATCCCATAGGCGATGGACTCAGGTCGGTTCCTTCTCTCACAAAAGAGTAGAGGTGATAGAGCATGCTGTGAATGTCCTGCTGCGCCTGCGCATCTCCTTCCACCTCTATATCGCTTTGCCATAAAGCATCCCATGCCTTGTTGTGAAAACCAATCAACCTTTCTCGTCCTTCCAGTTTGGCAAAGATCGTCATACGTTCGGCCTCGTTCAGCGGATCGTCGTGATGAGCCGATGTGATGGAAGTGCCCGCGATAGAAAAGTGATACGTCTCCCCCGCTTTGATCTGCTTGCTGAATTTGATCAGGTGCATATTGTTATCCCACATTTCATGTATCACCCTGGGTTCCTGCCCGTGTGTTTCACTAAAAAGAAAAGTATTGGATGCACACATGCGTAATTTGCCGGTAGGACTCTTAGCGGAAGATGTCAATAATCCAATGACCACATGCGGTCTGTCGATCTCATTATAATAATTTTGTATTTCTTTCAATGCATCGGGCGCTTCCATGACACTGGCACTGGTAATGTTGATGTCTTTTTTTGCCGTAATCGATACATCCATTAATACCGTAAATGGTAAATGGCGAAGGGAATAATAAGTATAAGAGATATCGGCTTTGTCCTGATAGCTGAACACAGTAGTAAAACCCGCATGCCGCATATCGAGTTCCTGCCGCATATGCTGTGCATCTGCTGCACCGATGCGATGGCCATCGATATCCATCTGCATATTCAACAGGTTAAAGCTTCTCAGGAAATTGCTCACCCTTCCCCGTCCATACAGATCATACGCACCGGCCAGCACTACATCTTTTACTTTAAAAGGTTCGGCTGAAGAAACAATACCGATCATACCATTGGCCACCGTTACACCATAGTAGGAAGCCGGATCTATTTTATCGGCTGTAATTTTCCATGCATCTGCCGTTTGGCCTGCTATCCGCCCTGTTAAACAGCCAAGCGATAAGAGTGTCAATAATATTATACAACGTTTCATATTCATCCTGTTAGTGTACGCAAAAATTTCCTCAAAAGATAGCAATTTTATAGAATTTATACCTATCTTCTGCAAGTAAACCAGCTTAACTGCAACGTGTTTGCGCCCTGCACCGTCTAATGAAACGCATGATGAAACATATACTCCCCTATGTTGCTTTATCTTTTTTTGTCCTCTCGTGTAAACAAAAGCAATCCCTGTTCCGGGAAATAGGCCCCGAAAAAAGCGGTATCCATTTCAACAACCTCATCGTGGAAAACGACACGTTGAATGTAATGAACTATGAATATATCTATAACGGAGGAGGTGTAGGCGTAGGTGATTTCAACAACGATGGTTTGCCGGATATTTATTTTACAGGCAACAGGGTTTCCAATAAACTATACCTCAATAAAGGAGGGATGAAATTTGAAGACGTAACGGAAGCTGCGGGAGTAGGCGGCAATCAAAAATGGTGTAAAGGTGTAAGTGTGATAGACATCAATAACGATGGATTAATGGACCTCTATGTATGTGCATCTGTTTTGCTTCCGGCATCCGAAAGGAAAAACCTGTTGTATATCAACCAGGGCGTTGATAAAAAAACCGGTATCCCTGTTTTCAAAGAAGAGGCGGCGGAATACGGGCTGGCCGACTCGGCCGGTACGCAAATGGCGGCTTTTTTCGATTATGACAACGATGGCGACCTGGACGTGTATTTACTGGTGAATGAACTGGACGGAACCTATCCCAATGAATTCCGTCCGATCAGGAAAGATGGCAGCTGGCCCAATACCGATAAATTATTACGCAACGAATGGAACGACAGCTTGAAACATCCTGTATTCACCGATGTTTCAAAACAGGCGGGTATTCTGATCGAAGGTTATGGACTGGGAGTTAATATTACCGATATCAATAACGATGGATGGAAAGACATTTATGTAAGCAACGATTATCTTTCCAACAACCATTTATACATCAACAATAAAAACGGCACCTTCACCGACAGGAGCAGCGAATATTTCAAACACACCAGTAAAAACGCCATGGGCGATGATGTTGCCGATATCAATAACGACGGCCTGCCGGATATTATTGAAATGGATATGGCGCCCGCAGGCAATTACAGGCAGAAAACGATGATGAACGACATCTCGTACCAGACCTTTCAAAACTTCGCACAGTATGGTTATATGCATCAATATCCGCGCAATACATTGCAATTGAACCTGGGGCCAAGGCCGTTGGAAGACGGCTCGGCCGGCCCCCCGGTATTCAGCGAGATTGCGTATTACGCCGGCGTTGCCCATACCGACTGGAGCTGGGCGCCCCTGGCTATTGATGTAGATAATGATGGCTTCAGAGATTTGCTCATCTCCAACGGGTTGCCCAAAGATATGTCGGACCTTGATTTTATTGCATACCGGAAATCGCCCGTGGCCAATACACCCCGTTCTGAAATGTTGAAACAACTGCCATCGGTCAAGATCAACAACTATATCTTCCATAACAATGGCAACCTCAGTTTTGCCGATAAAACCAAAGAGTGGGGATGGGATATTCCTACTTTTTCCGCAGGAATGGCTTATGCAGATTTCGATGGTGATGGCGATATAGACGTGGTCATTAACAATACCAATATGGAGGCTACATTGCTCGAGAATACTTTGAATGATCACAAAGACAATAAGCATAATTTTTTACGCATACAATTACGCGGCGACACGTTGAACAGGAATGGCCTGGGAGCCACTATCCGGCTGTACTACCAGGATAAACAACAATTTTATGAGTACACTCCCTACCGTGGTTATATGTCGAGCGTTGAAAACATTGCGCACTTCGGTGTTGGCAGCGCTTCCATCATAGATTCAGTGGTAGTAACCTGGCCGAATGGAAAAAAACAGGTACAACAACGTGTTCCTGTTAATCAAACACTGACCATCAATAGTAAAAATGCCGACCGGCAAGCCGCTCCTTTTGTCTATAGCTCACCACCAGGCTGGTTTACCGATATTACTGCAAAGACGGGTATACATTTCCTTTCTTCCGAAGCAGATTTTATCGATTTCAATATCCAGCGTTTGATCCCCCATAAACTATCGCAATACGGCCCTCCGCTGGCAGCCGGCGATGTGAATGGAGATGGTTTGCAAGACCTGTTGATCGGCGGGGGCTCGCCCAATTATGCCACCCTGTTCATACAAAAGCCGGATGGTTCTTTCTATCAACGAAAATTTACGGACACAACCGAGCTGAAATACCAGGATGATGCAGGCATCTGTTTGTTCGATGCAGATGGAGATGGCGATCTGGATGTGTACATTGCCAGTGGTGGCAGTGAAAACCCGCCTGGGTCTAAAGTATATGCAGACCATTTTTACATTAATGACGGGAAAGGAAATTTCAAAGAATATCCATCCGCATTTCCCATCAACCTCACAGCAAAAAGTTGTGTGAAAGCAATAGATTTCGACAACGACGGCGACCTGGATCTTTTTGTTGGAGGAAGGGTATTGCCCGGCAGTTATCCCAGTCCTGTTAGCAGTTATATCTACCGGAACGACAGCAAGGATGGAAAGATCATATTCACCGACGTTACAAAGGAAGTGGCCCCCGCATTACAAAACATAGGCATGGTAAGCGATGCCCTCTGGACCGATATAGACAATGACGGGATGCCCGACCTGGTTGTTGTTGGTGAATGGATGCCGGTAACCATCCTGAAAAACAATAAAGGCAAATTCTCTGTTGTTTCTTCTCCGCTTCAAAATACTACGGGATGGTGGAACAGTATTACTGCAGCGGATATTGATAATGATGGGGACATGGATTATGTGCTGGGAAATTTTGGCACGAACGGTTTCCTGAAACCTTCGGAACAGTTCCCCATCCGGGCTTATGCCAAAGATTTCGATAACAATGGAAGCTTTGATGCGCTGTTCAGCACATACCTTCCTTCTGGTATTGATGAAACGATAAAAGAATATCCCATAGCCAGTCGTGATGAGCTCATCAAAGAAATGAGCATGATGAAAGAACGGTTCCCCAATTATGCATCTTATGCCCGCGCCGAGATGAAAAATATTTTCTCCGAACAGGAGCTTACAGGTGCATTGCAGCTATCGGTCAATAGTTTCCAGTCTTGCTGGATAGAGAACAGGGGAAATTTCCAGTTCGTACTGCATACGTTACCTCCACAAGCGCAATGGGCGCCCTTGTATGGTATGGTTACCAATGATTTCGATGGTGATGGAAACATGGATATTTTGCTGAATGGCAATGAATTCTCCATGGCGCCTCCGCTTGGGCGGTATGATGCATTAAACGGGCTTTTACTAAAGGGCGACGGGAAAGGAAATTTTTCTCCTCTTTCGTTGTTAGAAAGTGGTATTTACATACCAGGCAATGGGAAAGCATTGATACAATTGATATCCAATAACAAACTAACCATTGCAGCAGCACAAAATGCTTCCTGGCTCAAATGCTTTCAATCGCGCCATCAAAACAATAAGATCGTTCCATTACTACCCGATGACGCATTTGCTATGATAGCGCTAAAAAATGGCCGGAGAAGGAAAGAAGAGTTTGGGTTCGGATCATCTTTTTTGTCGCAGTCGGGAAGGTTTATTATGCTCAATCCATCCATTCAATCGGTTGAAATTGTCAATAACAAAAAACAAAAAAGAGTCATTACCAATTAAGTTGCTTCCACATGAAAAAAAATATCACCGTTTTTTCTGCCTGCTTATGTATTGTTGTGTTTGTTACCTGTAAGCAGAAAAAAGAAGGTCTTTCAATAGATACAACCGCTATACAACATCAATGTGTACACCGGCTTACAGAAGTAATCGTTCGTGATATACTTACTCCACCTGTTGCAAGCAGGGTCTATGCTTACAGCAACCTGGCCTATTATGAAGCGATCCGCTTCAAAGAGCAGGGAAGCTATTCCATAGCGGCTTCCATGAAAGGGTTTGGACGCATGCCCCTGCCTGTAGCAGGTGAAGCATACAATTATACACTGGCTGCTGTGCGATCGTTCTTCCGTGTGGCAAAATCCCTATCTTTCTCCAAAGACAGTTTGGCTATAACAGAGAAAAAATTATTAACCGCATTCCAACAAACAGGTATACCAGAACGCATCTACCAAAATTCCCTTTCTCTTGGTGATACAATAGCTGGAGTGATTATAGCAAGGGCGGTTCATGATAATTATAAGAAAACCCGCGGTATGCCCAGGTACAGTGTTTTCAAAGAGCAGGGCAAGTGGCAGCAAACGCCTCCCGATTACGCAGATGCCACAGAACCCAACTGGAAATTGATACAACCACTATTGCTTGATTCAGCCGCACAATTCAAACCTGTTCCACCACCGCCTTACGATTTGCAAAAGAACAGTCAGTTCTACCAGGAAGTAATGGAAGTATATACAGTCAAAAAAAATATGACCTCCTCGCGGGATACCATCGCTCATTATTGGGATGACAACCCCTTTGTAACCGGGCACGAGGGGCATTTTACTTTCGCTACCAAAAAAACAACACCCGGTGGTCACTGGATGGGTATTACGGCTATTCTTACCAACCAAACAAAAACCAATGATGTTAAAACGGCCAGGATTTACGCGTTGGCAGCAGCGGCCATCTTCGATGGATTTATTTCCTGCTGGGATGAAAAATTCCGCAGCCGTAAGGTGAGGCCTATAACGGCGATCAGGGAGCATATAGACCCCAACTGGAATGCGTTGCTTCAAACACCGCCGTTCCCCGAATATACCAGTGCACATAGTGTGATTACCACCGCTGCTGCAACCGTGCTGACATCCCAACTGGGAAGTAATATTGCCTTTCACGATATAACCGAGTTGGAATACCTGGGATTGGACCGTTCTTTCCCTTCTATCCTGGCCGCGGCCGATGAAGCAGCCATCAGCCGTTTATATGGAGGTATCCATTTCCGGAGCGCCATCATGGAAGGGAAAAAACAAGGGCAACAGATAGGGCAGTTATACAACAGCACTTTCAAATAAAAGCGATGGTTACATGATTATAACTTATTTTACAGACATAATCGATTTCAGCTTCCATAAATGTTTGTCATGAAAAAATGGGTTTTGGTCATTGTTGCTGTTTTTTTTATCCTGATTGCTTCCGTTTATTTTTTCATCCCCGGCTCACAGGTATTCAACTATAAGATCACCGTCAATAGTGCTGAAAACGGGGTATCCAGAATGATCCTCGACAAAGAAAAATGGGCAACCTGGTGGCCTGGCAAAAAGGAAGACGAGCACCATTACAACTTTGGCAATTATCATTACCGGATTTCCAATATATTCCTCAACAGTTTTACGGCCACTGTTGCACATCAACCGGATTCCGTGCAAGGGCTGCTGCAAATCCTTCCATCTGAAACAGATTCTACTCAATTGTTGTGGACTTCCACATTCAGTTTTTCTGCGAACCCCTTTACCAGGATCGCACAATATCGCAGGTTTTCAGGTATAAAATCTAACATACAAGCGCTCCTGGACACTACTAAACTGATACTCGAAAAGCAGGAAACGATATACGGAATGAAGATCGTTCAGCAGAAGGTCACCGACTCTTCATTGATCTCTCTGAAAAAAACTTTTCCGCATTATCCTACCACCAATGAGATATATGAAATGGTTCGTGCTTTGAAAAATTATATTGCAACGAAGGGTGGCACAGAGCGCAATTATCCCATGCTGAATGTTTACCAGGATGGTCCGGACCGTTTTGAAACCATGGTGGCGATCCCTACCCAGAAAGACCTGCCCTCTGAAGGCTTGTTCCGTTTGAAAAAAATGGTATTGGGCAATATTTTAATGGCAGAAGTTACGGGTGGTGTTTCCAGGGTTATGAAGGGGGAACAGGAACTAACTAATTATGTACACGATTACAGGAAAACCTCGCCTGCCATACCCTATCAATCACTTGTAACAGACCGGTCGATGCAACCAGACTCTGCCCGGTGGATCACCAGGTTATATTACCCTATTTTCTTCTGATCCGGGTCATTTAAATTGTATAACCATTGCACTATCGTTGTTCCTTGCCGCTATAAAAGCAGGCTTGCCATTGATATTGATTGATCTGATATGTCTTGTTTGTCCTTTTAAGATAACCCCATTCATTGGCTGGCACTCGAACCTGCCGCCGCCTTTGTTGATGGCAACAGTTCCATAATCTGCATCATACCTGCCTAATTGAATACTGTTCTCATAATAGTTGCCCGTTAACAAAATATCGGGCAGGTTGTCTCCATTAGCATCTACTACTACTGCATCGCGATAAGGACTCAGCTGCGCCTGCCAGGGCAATGCTTGCGCTGTAAAATGCAGGTTGCCCTTGTTTAAGAAAACCGTGTTGGAAAAATCATCAGCCGTAAACACTTGCGCAGCCTGTAATTTCTCATTCGAGAAAATATCTTTTAAGGATGCGTTGGCAAAATCGGCTGCATACAGGAATTTCTTTTTGATAATCGGTATTTGTTTTTGCAATTCATCTTTATTCGCTAACGGTATCTCTTCCTTCCCTATGTAATAAGTCAGTATCTGTTCTTTGGTTCCGTTATTATCGAAATCATTATAATACATGCGAACAGGCTGTTCTTTGCTGGCCTGAAGCTTGGCATTCAATCCAAGGTTTCCGGCCACCAGGTCCAGCTTACCATCCCCATCAATATCCACAGGCAAAATAAAATTCCACCACCCTTTTTTATCCGTCAGTTGTTTGATGGTAAAAGACATTTTATGATTGATGAAAGCATAAATACCCATCCATTCTCCGCAAACAATAAGATCTTTATTACCATCTCCATCCATATCTGCCCATACGGCATTGGTAACCATGCCAATATTGGAAAGTCCTTTGGCATACTGTTCCGTTACATCGTTGAAATGCCCTTTACCATCGTTCAACAATAAATAAGAACGGGGTATTTGTCCGTATTGCCAGGGCACTGCTCTTCCACCAATGAAAAGGTCTGGATGCCCGTCTCCATTGAAGTCGCAGGGAACAATACAGGATTGGGTTGCATAGATGTCACCAAAAGCATTCTCCGATCTTGTAAAATTGCCTTTACCATCGTTGAGGTATACCCTTGGTTTCAGGTGTATATCCTGCCCGTAATATTCATTGCCGCCGCTGGCTACCACCAGGTCGATGTTACCGTCATTGTTCACGTCAACAAAACTGGCATCTACATCTTCATACATGCTATCCAGTTCCATAGCAGGTTGCTTAACCTTCGTGAATTTTCCATTTTTTGTTTGCAGGAAAATCGCACTGTGAAATGTTTTAGAAGCCCCTATGAATACATCTTCCAATCCATCGTGGTTGATATCGGCAACTGCCAGTGCGGGTCCTTCTGTAGATACCATGTGGGGCATCAAGGACTCCCTGTTGAATTCATTGAAAGGATTTTCCCGGTGTAGGTAATTCAACCCGGTTTGGGCAGTGATATCTGCAACAGGTCTTGTTGCATCTTTCCAATAACCTGTTATCTTGGCATAATCAAACTTGGGTAACCCTTTCTGATAGGTGAATGATTGAAGCGGGCGGTCTATATTGATTTTTTGAAAACTATGGTCGGGCCATATCAAAAAGGCGGAATCAACTTTGGTGTCTGCCAACCCAACGTGCAACGGCTCCTCCATGCTGGACTGAAACCCCCTGACGGGGAATTTCTCATAAGTACGGATGCCATTATTGGCAAACAATACCAGCCTGGATCCGACTGCGTTGATGTTGTTGGCCGGTCCCCTTAATTTTATCGTTGCATACGGTCTTGATTGGTGGTCGTTGCATGTATTCTTGTACACGAGTACCGGATCATCAATATTGTTCACTACTATGTCCAGGTCTCCATCGTTATCCAGGTCTGCATAAATAGCTCCGTTTGAAAACGTAGGTATGTCATGCGCAATAGCAGCCTGCATATCTTCAAACCGCAGGTTCCCCTTATTGAGATAAAACTTATTCGGGATCTTCACTTCCGGGAATTTATCCACCAGCGACATGTCTGTCTTGCTCAGGTTGTTCGATTTGAGCTTTTGTTGTATCTCTTCCCCGGAAACAAAATTGATGTAATCAATATCATTCATCCTTTTGGGAATGCCATTGGAAACAAACAGGTCTTTCAACCCATCGTTATTGAAATCCATCCAAAGTGGCGCCCAACTCCAATCGGTTGCATACACACCCGAATAAAATCCCGTTTCACTGAAATGGTTGTTCCGCCTGTTGTATTGAAGATTGTTCCGGGCATATTGGTAATTATACCCGAAACTGATCTTGTTTTGAAAAATATCGTATCCATCTTCTCCCAGCGATCTTTTTAAGATAGCCGGATCAGATGGCAGCATATCCATTGAAATGATTTCGGAGAAGCCATCGTTATCTACATCGGCCGCATCTACTCCCATAGAAAACTGACTGGTATGCATCAATTGCTGGCTGTTCATTTCAGCAAAAGTGCCATTGTGCTGGTTGATGTACAGGTAATCGTTCTCGTGAAAATCATTCCCCACATATATATCCGGCCAGCCATCGTTATTGATATCTGCTACTACCACTCCCAGTCCGTAGCTAATAGCCGAACTATTGATCTTTGATTGCACGGTTACATCTGTGAAATGCCCGCCATCGTTTCGATACATACGATCTCCCGAAAGTGCATCATAGGTTCCCAGGAAATTGGCCCGGGGTGCATATCTTGCTTCATGATTAACCGCATGGTTCAGCAAGAACATATCCAGGTCGCCATCGCCGTCGTAATCGAAGAAAACAGCCTGTGTGCTGAATCCAGAAAAATCCAACCCATACTGTGCTGCTTCGTCCTGATAATAAGGAACACCATTCCTGATGCCTTTACAAACCAATAACTGGTTCTTTCCGGCCAGCATACCGAAATGCCCCACGCGGCATATATAAATATCCAACAGGCCATCATTGTTGATGTCTACCACCGATACACCCGTGTTCCATGCTCCGTCCTGTGGTATATTGGCGGCTTTACTTACTTCTTTAAAATGCATGCCGCCTTCATTCAGGAACAAGGCATTATTGCCCTGGTTGGCTGCAAAGAACAGGTCTATCTTTCCATCGTTGTTAAAATCACCTGCTCCTATTCCCGCACCATTGTAATAATACATGTACTTGAACAGGTTAAATTCCGGCGTGGGGTGCATTTGGTTCCTGAACGTCAATCCCGTTGCCTGCTGGTCAAGCACAGTAAACAAAGGCGCTCCTTTTTTCGCAGAATGGCAGGCAACCAATAATAAAAAGATTCCCGTCCATCGAATGATGCTGCACATGACTGGTTTACTCACTTGCGGGATGATTTTATTTCATAAAGAACAGGGTATTCACTGTTTCGCAGGAACAACAGGTTCCTGTTGTTTTTTGTTCTGATCTCCTTGATATCCCTAACCTGTCCGGTCAGTTCAAGGCCGGACCGGGCATAGTCGAGCACTTTGAATTTCTTTTGCCCTTCATTCAACAATACCACACCATAACTGGCATCCAGTCTTCCGAACTGCGGCGGAAATCCGAATTCATTTCCACCTATTACGATGTCTGTTTTGCCATCATTATCGATATCCGTGCAAAGAATGGCATTTGCCGAAGAGAACTGTACCGGTGCAGGCAACTTTTCTACCGTGAAATGCATGTTGCCATCGTTCCAGGCAATGATGGAACCCTGGTAATTGAATACATTCACTATCGATGATTGGATAAGGTTCGCAGGAAACAGGTCTTGTATGGATTTGGTAGCGAAAGACTCGTGTTTTAAATTTTGTTTTTTCAGGGATGGTAATTGTTCCTCCACATCATGCTTCAGGAAAACAGTCACGTCTTTTTGATCAACAGTCCGGGTAAGTATCTTTTCAAAACTCCCATTCATATCGTAATCGTTCATCCATAGTTTCACAGGTTCTGCAGGGGTTGGATGCAGGTAGCCATTCTCTCCCATATTCCCGATGATCAGGTCTTTTTTACCATCGCCATTTAAATCGGCAACAGCAATAGAGCGCCACCAGCCGGACAATCCCGACAAATTGGTTTTTTTCTCCTGGAAGCGATGGTTCGTGTAAGAGAAAATTTTCGGCGCCATCCAATCGCCCACAATGATAAGTTCTCCCTTTCCATCCCCGTCGATATCGGCCCATACGGCATCCGTTACCATTCCTATGTTGGCTATTTGTGGCGCTATTTCTTTGGTTGCATCTCTGAAATTTCCCTTACCATCGTTTACGAGTATCTCACTCGCCGGACTCATACCATAACGGTAAGGTATGTTCCGCCCCCCCACAAATAGGTCCAGGTCGCCATCGCCGTCAAAATCAAAAGCCACTACCACACCCGTATTGGCGTTGGTATGCTGAAAAGCGTCAGGCACCACAGTAAAATTGCCCTTCCCGTCGTTCTTGTACAGATGGTTGAGCATGAGAATACTGTTGGGTAGTTGTTTGTCGCCACCTGCACCTACAAACAGGTCCAGGTCGCCATCGCCATCACAGTCGAACAGCAGGCAGGCAGTGCCTTCTATACCGGCATCATCTTTAAAAGCCTTTACGGGCTTCTTCACAAATTTCCCATCGGGTGTTTGCAGGTATAGTTGTCCCCCTTTGTTATTCGATCCACATATATACACATCCTGCAAGCCATCGCCATTCACGTCGCCAACTGTTGCCTTAGGCCCTTCTTTGGAGAGCATGAGCGGGATATTTCTTTCCGTATACAATTCAATGAAATCGTCGTCTTCGTGTTTATCAAATGTTGCTGGCACTGCTACAAGTGCCGGGTTGGTTATTGTTTTTTCTGGATGATAGAGATGGGAATTATCCGAAGGTTGTTTGATAGCATGCGTTGTATTGATAGCAAGTTGGCGGTAAGTACTGATGGTTCTGTTAGGCCAAATAATTTCAACAGAGTCAATAACGGAAGTTTTTCCCAGTCCTATAACGGCCTTATAATCTACCGATGATTGAAAGCCGCGGCTGGGAATAATTTCCCGGCTCAATACCTGGCTTCCTATAAACACTTTGATCTTGGAGGCAATAGCGAAAGTATTACCAGGCAACCCTTTCAGAGAGAAAGCAATATAATTGTTCTTATTTTTCTCTCTACTCATGTTCCGGTAAATAAATGCAGGCTGGTTCACATTATTGATCACCAGGTCCAGGTCGCCATCATTATCCAGGTCGCCATATGCTGCCCCATTCGAAAAAGACGGCTGCGTAAAGCCCCATTCATCTCCCACATCATCGAATTTCAATTTGCCGGAGTTTCTGAATGCTTTATTCTTCAGCGGAACAGACGACATTTTATTAATGATGGCTTCCACTTCATCTTTTTTGCCCGACATCACCATCTTCCTGACAATATCATTGGCAAAAAAATCAATGAAATCCTGGTTGGTGAGATCATGGTATATGCCATTGGAAATATACAGGTCGGTATACCCGTCGTTGTCGGCATCGAACATCAGCGCGCCCCAGCTCCAGTCCGAAGCAGGAACACCGCAATAATTAGCTACTTCCATGAACTTGCCATTCTTGTTGTTCAGTTGAAGTGCATTTTGCATGAACTGGTGATAAAAGCCTGATTTTTCTTTGATTCGGTACACATCAATATTATCGAATGAAGTGGTGGTCTTTAACCGATAATGATCTGCCGGTAGCATATCCGTAGTGAATATATCGGGATATCCATCGTTGTTAATGTCTGCCATGTCTGCACCCATCGAGGCCAGGCTGGTATGTTGTACCCTGTCTTCCAGTTCGTCTTTGAATGTTCCGTTTTGTTGATTGATGTACAGGTAATCGCGTTCAAAAAAATCATTCGAAACATAGATATCAGGCCATCCGTCTCCATTCACATCTCCCACCGTTACGCCCAATCCAAAACTGATAAGGCTTCCATGTATGCCCGCCTGCTGGGTCACTTCTGTGAAATGACCATTGTCGTTTCTGTAAAGATGATCGCCGCCGCCTTTTAACATATCGGGCACATTCCATTTTTGTGCCGGTAATTCTCTTTGATTGGCGTAATTCAGGGTGTTCACAGGGATGGGACTGTTATTAATGATGAAACAGTCCAGATCGCCGTCACCATCATAATCAAAGAAAGAAGCCTGCGTGGTATAACCGTCGTTATCCAGCCCATACTCTTTTGCTTTTTCTGTGAAAGTAAGGTCGTGGTTATTGATGAAAAGCTGGTTCTTTCTCAATTCGGGATCAAGCATGTTGCCGGCATTGCAAACATAAATATCCAGCCATCCGTCGTTATTGATATCTACCAGTACTACACCGGTGCTCCATTGTTTTTTTGCGGTAAAACCGGCTTTCTCTGAAACATCTTCAAACTGGAAATTGCCTTTGTTTAAGTAGAGCTTATTGCTCCCCTGGTTAGCGGTAAAGAAAATATCGGGCAGCCCATCGTTGTTGAGGTCAC
Organism: Hydrobacter penzbergensis; assembly: GCF_900106985.1. Lineage (NCBI taxonomy): Bacteria > Pseudomonadati > Bacteroidota > Chitinophagia > Chitinophagales > Chitinophagaceae > Hydrobacter > Hydrobacter penzbergensis. Next base: position 221,748 of record NZ_FNNO01000002.1, read on the forward strand.
CAATGGCAACGCCGCCGCCATTATAAAAGTTCCTGTAATTGAATACATTGAAATTACTGCTCTCTGTTAGTTTGTTTTCAAAATGAACAGCGCTGTTTTCAACCAGGCTGAACAATCCGTCTTTTTGCTTTTGGCGACAAGAGAGGTATGGTAGAACAAGGAAAATTAAAACAACTGTGAGGTGGTGCCGCTTCATACGTAAATATAAAGAAAGGCCATTAATACAATGGCCTTTCAATTTTATGATCAACGGGATTTACGATCAATATCCGAAATTCTGTTTGAGGTTCGGGTTAGATGAAAGTGCTATGTTGGGGATGGGGAATACTACCCTTGAAGGATCAGAAGCAGCGGGTCTTTCTCCAACCGGGTTATTGAATACGCCATACCTGATCATGTCGTTCCTTCTCCAGGTTTCGAGATACAGCTCCCTTCCTCTTTCTGCCAGCAACGCTGTAAGATCAACATTGGCCAGCAGCGGTGCATTCCTGCTGGTACGGATACTGTTTACAATAGCTAAAGGAGTTTCTGCATCGGTACCGCCTCTTAAAATAGCTTCTGCTTTCATCAGGCGTGCGTCGGCCAAACGGAAGAACACATATTCGTTCTGGCTGCTCCATCCGCCATTGTTGATGGTAGAAGGATCCAGGGGATATTTCACGGTACGGATACCTTTTGTTTCAGAAGAGAAGAACAGGCTCACATCGGAGGTGAACACCAGCGGGTTTCCGCTCCTGTCTTTCAGGTTCACGATCGGGTTTCCGATCTTACCACCCTGGGGACCCTGTATCTGGCCTACCAGGAAACCTACATTACTTCCCACCTGATCGGTATAACCTGGCAGCGCCATTCCTTTACGCATGTCGCCATCGCTGAAGCTGTTGTAAAAATCAGCCAGTGTGGTAAATCCGTTCCAGCCACTGGGGGCCTGCGCATAGTGGAAGCCCATGCAGGTAGCCCAAACAACGTTGATACCGCCACTGTTCTGGCGAACAAAAATATCCTCTGTTGATTTTGTGCCATTATCCCATCTGAAGTTATCCCAGTAGTTGGCAGAGATAGACAGGCTAGGATTAGCAGCAATGGCATTACACAGGCTGATCACTTTATTCATATCAGCCACGTTGAATGTATACGGTCCTGCAGGTTTGGTAGGATCCTGCTTATACACTGCTTTGTTCAGATAAGCTTTGGCCAGCAGGAACTGAGCTGCTTCTTTCGTAGCCATATTCCGGTTGGTATGGTTAAAAGACGGCAGGTTTGGAATAACGGATTCCAGTTCACTGATGATGAAATCGATGGCCTGTGAACGGGTATACACATCAGGAATAACCGCAGCCGCAGCCGTTGCAGGCCTGTGTTGTACCTGTCCGAATAAGTCGCACACCACATAAGTGAAATAAGCGCGCAAAAACTTGGCTTCGGCCTGTGTTTGTCCGGTTGCAGTTTCCGCTAAAAGGGTGGTCTGGAACAATGCACCATTCAAGCCATTCCAGGTATCGTTGATCTGGTTGTGTGAACCATCCCAGGTATGCAGGTGCAATTTGCGCCAGGTTCCGAAGTCATCCCAGTCTGTACCGCGTGTGGGTCCCAGGATCTCATCGGTGGTATGTTCCTGCATGGCATAAGAGTTGCCCTGCCCTAATAATTGGTTCAGTTGCTCATACACTTTCGACAAAGAAGAAGGTGCGGGAGCGCCTCCGGCAGTGGTCGGCGCTATGGAATTGGGGTCTTTTATCTTGGTATCCAGCTTGGTACAGGACGTGATACCCACCAGTGCCATCAGCGTTACACCCGGAGCTAAGTAATATTTGAATATATTTTTCATGATAATTGTAGTTTTTCGGTTAATTAAAATCCAACATTGATACCCAATGTAACGGTTCTTGGTTTAGGATAACCGGTATAATCAAATCCACGGGATGGAACACCGCTGATCTGGTGGTCAATGTTGACTTCAGGATCCAGGCCTGAGTATTGGGTAATCAATGCCAGGTTTTGTCCTGATGCTGTAACCGTCAGCGTTTTAATCACCTTGCTCTTCTTCATGTTGAATGAATAACCGATGCTGGCGTTGGACAATCTTACGAAATCTCCTTTCTCCAAAAATCTTGTAGATACACTACCCGGGTTGATCGGGTTCTCGGGGCTATTCGCTACAGTATAATTCACATTGTGTGCTGTTTTGATACTTCCTTTCAGGAACAGTGCATTGGCTGTATTGTTGTACTCGTAGAAGCCACGCACTGCATTAAAGAAAATGCTGGCATTCCACCTGCCCCAGGTAAAGCTGTTAGTCAAACCTGCCAGGAAGGTAGGTAATGCGCTTCCTTGTAATTGATCTTTTCCGCCTGCTGCATACCTGGCATTTCCGTTACCGTCAAATCCCTGGAAAGTAGGCATCTTCCAGGTAAATAACGGATACCCATTGGCAAATGTTTGTGCATAAGCGCCGGACAATCCCTGCCCGTTCACCGCACCTGTATTTACTGTTACATTGAAGTCCTGAACCCTGTTCTTAATAAGTGACATATTATAACCGATATTCCATGTGAATTTACGGCCCTGTATAGCACTATAATTCAAACCCAGTTCCACACCTTCGTTGGTAACATATCCGGGAAGATTCACCCACCAGAAAGCCTGGGCAGAGAAGCCGCCCGGTGTGGGTGTATAAAAGAGCAGGTCTTTCCTTTTAGTATAATAGTAATCAATAGTACCGGTGAGCCTGTTGTCCAGGGTAGCAAAATCCAATCCAACACCGGTAGTGGTAGATTGCTCCCATTTCAGATCGGGGTTACCCTGGTGCAGGAATTGCGTTTCAGGCTGGCCTGAGTTACCAACATAAGTCTGCTGCAGGTTCACCGCGTCATAGGCGCCGATACCATCCTGGCTACCCAGCTTACCGTAGTTGGCACGGATGCTGAACTCACTGAATATCTTGCCGAGACTATTGGCTGCAAAACCTTCTTTCAGCAGTTTCCATTTGGCCGCAAAAGCGGGAAAATAGCCATATTTATTATTGGTACCAAACTTTGAAGAACCATCAGCGCGCATAGTAGCTGTCAACAGGTACTTATCGGCGATAGTATAGTTGATACGACCGAAGTATGATTGCAGTTCATATTTTGTATAATCGGGAACAAAATTGTAAAAGTTCTTGAATTGACTATAATTCAATGCAAACACGTCTGTAGCTTTCACCACTGGTGTGGCCAGTCCCCAGCCAACCTGTCCTGCATAAGTCGCTTCAGTGCTCTGGTAAGAATAACCTACTACGGCATTGAGCACTTGGTTGCCGAATGATTTATCATAAGTAAGGGTATGTTCAACCAGTACCGATTTCAGATCCAGGTTCTGTTTGGTTCCCCGCCCGTTACCTTCAATCTGGTTTCCGAGATCTTTACCAAAAACATTGTTAGTACCACCAAAAGCATTACTGCTTAAACGAGGGTCAGCAAAAGAAAATCTTTCACTGGTTGATTTGTCGTATCCGAAAGTTGCTTTATAAACCAATCCTTTGATGAGCTCATAAGAACCACTCACATTCGTCAGGAAACGGTTGTTTTTATCATTATCATTAAAATAACTGAGCATTTCCGCTGGGTTCCTGTTACCATCCTTGGGATCGAAGAACGTTCCATCGGGATTGTAGATTGGATAAGTGGGGTTGAATGTGATGGCCGCTCCCAGCAGACTTCCCTGGTATCCGGCGTTATTGCTCAAAGGTGGGTATTGGTTTTTAACCCTGGAGTAAGTTGCATTAATATCGAACCTTAATCTGTCGTTCAGGAATTTCTGCGTTAAGTTGGCTCTGACAGTTGATCTCTTCATACCACTACTTTTGATGATGCCCTGAATATCGTCGTAAGAGCCACTCAATCGTAAAGCGGTTGATTTATGTGAAAAACCCCAGCTAAGGTTATAATTCTGGTTAATGCCTGTACGGTAAATCTGGTCCTGCCAGTTGGTGCTGTATCCTTTATCCACCAGTTGCACGGCTGCTGCTGCATCGGCAGGGTTGGTACCAGCATCGATATTCGCTTTTTTAACCGCCAATAAAAAATCCTGTGCATTCAGCAAATTGTACCTGGAAGCCGGTGTAGCAACACCGGTAGATACACTGGCCTGAAAGCCGCCTGTGCCTTTACCGCTTTTGGTGGTAATGATGATTACACCATTCGCACCACGTGAACCATAGATGGCTGCCGAAGAGGCATCTTTTAATACGCTGATGCTTTCGATATCACTCGGGTTGATAAATGCAAGCGGGTTCCTGGGTGAAGAACTACCCAGCGAAGTGTTATTACCTGTAGTACCTCCCGGGCTAATAGGTACACCATCTACTACATACAAGGGTTCCTGGTTGCCTCTGATAGAAGCAGATCCCCGGATATTAATAGTAGCAGCTGCTCCCGGTTCACCACTGGCAGGTGTTACAATCACACCCGGTGTGCGTCCCTGCAATAGTTCATCCGGAGTAGCAATCGCTCCTTTGTTAAAATCCTTTGCGGTCAGGGCTGCAACCGAACCGGTTGCATCTTTTACTTTCCGGGTACCATAACCGATTACCACCACATCACTCAGTTGTTCGCTCACGGAACCCAGGCTTACCTGGATCGAGGTCTTGTTTTCAATACTGACCTCTTGATTAGCATAACCTACTGAGGAGATGACGAGTGTTCTGGCAGATGCGGGTACATTGATCCTGAATGCACCTGTTGCATCGGTCTGGGTACCTGTCTTGGCCCCCTTAACAGTAACCGATACAGCAGACAAAGGGCTTCCATCTTTTCGATCTGTGACCTTACCAGTAATTGTTTTGGTTTGAGCCTGTACTAGGAAAGAGCATAGGCAGGCTAGTAACCCCATAAGCATGGGTTTGGCAAGCTTCGTAAAATTCATAATGGCAGTTTTTGTTATTAAGCGTGTACAAATTACACATAATTCTCTGAAAATTAACTTTTAACAAAGAATTTTCAAAGAAAAAAAGCACAATATTAATATTGTGCTTTTTTATACTGCCTTATGAATAATAAAGTGACAGAAATATTGTGATAAAATCAGTATTTAAATACTTTACCGCCTGCCATTACCTCCTGTGTTTTTTCATCGAACGTTACTTTCATACCAGTATGTGCAGCCGCAGTGGTCATGATATTGGCAATAGAATGAGCATAACCTGCTTCCACCGATGCATGAGGCTGCTGTCTGCTGCGCACACATTCCATCCAGTTCCTTACGTGTGCCGAAGTGAGGCTATCTCCACCTGTATTGGCTGAAGTTGCTACCTTTTCTACTTTCTCCACGAGGTTCATCTCGGGCAGCAGGTTGGGTTGCATATGCATGGCGCTCGCGGGACCGGCTTTCAGTCCCCCTTTGGGTGATACTTTATTGGTGATCAGGTTGAGCTCGCCACCGTTGGAATAATACATTTCAGATGGATTCTCATCACCATTGTGCATTCTTGAAGCGAATACCACCTGGAAGCCTGTGGTGGGATCGTTCTCTGGACCATAATCGAATACAGCAGTGATGGTATCCCAGTTGCGGCGTCCGTCTTTCCACTGGTATATGCCTCCGTTCGCAGCTACGCTGCGTGGATGTTTCAGTCCGGAGAACCAATGCACGGTATCGATCTGGTGCGACATCCACTGTCCGGGTAAACCCGATGAGAACGGCCAGAACAAACGATACTCCAGGTATTTGCGGGGATCCCATGCTTCATGAGGCCTGTTCAGCAGGAAGCGGTTCCAGTCGGTGTCTTCCTGTTTTAGTTGCGCCACCAGGTCGGGCCTGCGCCAGCGTCCCGGCTGGTTCACGTTCCAGGTAAGTTCTACCATGGTAATGGGACCGAACTTGCCAGCCTGAATAAAATCGGCCGCTGCCTGGTAATTTTTACCACTCCTGCGCTGCGAACCGATCTGTACAATCTTACCCGATTCTTTCACCGCTTTCAATGCCGCACGGTTGTCTTCCATTGTTTCGGCAAATGGCTTCTCCACATACGCATCGCATCCTGCTTTTACCGCTTCGATCGCATGTCTTGCATGCGCGAAATCGGGTGTGCTGATGAATACGGCGTCAATATTCTTCATTCCGTATAATTCTTCGTTGTTACGGCATCCCACAATATCATGCCCCATGCGTTCTTTCAACACCGCCATACCTTCCTCTCTCCTTTTCTTCCAGAGATCGGATACTGCCACCATGTCGAAATTCAGTTCCTTGTAATGGTTTTGAAAACAAGGCAGGTGCGATTGGCGGAAACGGTCGGAAAAACCTACTACGCCCACTCGCACGCGGTCGTTGGCGCCGATGATATTGGCGTAACTTTTTGCACTGAAGCCCAGGCTGGCGGCATAAACGCCTGCTGTAGCCTTAGCTGTTTGTTTGATGAATGTTCTGCGGTTTGACATATAAGTGTTTTTATTTTAGTTCCTGAATTTTGATACTTCTGAAAGAAACGTCATTGCCATGATCCTGCAACAGGATATGTCCCTCCGGCGCCATGCCGAAGTTGGGCCAATGCGCATATTTACTGCGGGCTACCAACGCATAGAAATATTGTGTACCACGCTTGTAGTCGAGCATTTTCCAGCCGTTCAGGTAATGCTCTACCCTTCCATCAGGATAAACAATTACCATACCGCGGTTCCATTCACCAACCTTTCTTCTGGCCCTGGGTTCTTTTATGGAAGGAATCAAATCGTATAAAGAGGCAAGTGTTCTGTTGCCATCCGTACCCATCTTGGCATCGGGGTGTTTGGCATCATCCAGTATCTGGTATTCGAGGCCGATAGCAGAGCCCGTGTTGTTTTCTTTTTCGGTTACAAAATATTTCACACCACTGTTGGCGCCTTCGGTGATTTTGAATTCGAACTGCAACACAAAAGCGCTATACTCTTTAGTGGTAATAATATCACCGCCATTGGTTGATTCTTTACCATTAGAACCCAGCACATTCAATGTACCGTCTTTTACTTCCCATCCTTTTTCGGGGAACTTGTCTTTATAGGCGCCTCTCCATCCATTGGTGGTCTTTCCATCGAACAACAATACTACATGGTTCTTTTTCTCCTGTTCCGACAAAGTATTGGGCAGCAGGTTCACTACGAAAGTATTATCATAAGGAGTAGGCTTCAGGTTCCTGGTTTGTATGCGAATGTTACGCCAGCGGATCTGTTTGCCGGCTTTTTCCTGCTTACCGATAGCGTGCACCTGTAAAGCGATGAAACCTTTGGGTGTCATATCATCTACCAGGCTGGCAGCCGCCATGCCATTGATGAAAGTGCGCATGGAATTACCAATGCATTCAATGCGGCATTTGTTCCACTTGCCTAACTTGAATGCGGCTTTGGCTGCCGGGTTGTAATCGAGCGGGTAGAGCCAGTCGCGACGGGCCTCATCATAAATACCGGCCGTCCAGGCACGGGGCGAAGGATCGATCTCGAACTGGTAACCATGTACCCTGCCATTGTTATATTCCGGTTTGCTTTCACTGCGGAACTGCACACCCGAATTCATAACACTATCGAGCTTGAACTCGAATTCCAGGATAAAATCGCCATAATCTTTTTCTGTAGCCAGGAAGGAATTGGGTTCTCCCGATACGGTGGTTCCTACAATTTCTCCATTCACCGCCTCAAACTTGGCATGCCCGTTGAGCGGGCGCCAGCCTTTCAGGTCTTTTCCATTAAACAGGCTTTGCCATTGGGGAGATTGCGCAAAAGCCGAAGCGCTAAGGGCTATAGCGCAAGCAAGCAGAAGTCTTTTTTTCATAATAGCATCAAAAATTTGCCCGCTCAAGTTAGCAGTAATCGTGTGAAAAAGCATTCTTCCCGATTCACTATTCATTTACCTCTATATGCATGCCATTCCGCATAATTCATTAATTTTAATACAGCCACCTTATTGAATACCATCGATTGCTATGAGAACAGAATTTGAAACCGTACGTGCCGACGAAGGGAGCTCCTTCCGCCTGTTGCATCAGGTCTTACAAGCAGAAGATTATAGCTGGAGTTACCACTATCATCCCGAATATGAACTGGTTTATGTGGTGGGAGGGCACGGCCGCAGGCATGTGGGTAACCATTTGAGTTATTATGAAAACGGCGACCTGGTATTCATGGGTAAGAACTTACCGCATTCCGGTTTTGGATACGGAGCCGTGGGAAGCCACGAAGAAGTGGTGATACAGTTTACAGAAGATTTCCTGGGCGAGCGTCTCCTGCAAACGCCTGAATTTATTGCCATTCAAGCCCTGTTCTTCCGCTCCATGCAGGGCATTCATTTCAGCCAGTCTGTTCAACAATCCATCGGGAAAAAACTACGCCGTCTCCGGCAACTCGATCCGTTTAACCGGTTAATGGAATTGCTGCAGGTCTTACAAACCCTGGCATCAACCCAGGAATACCAGTTACTGAATGCTGCCGGGCAATCGTACGACTTCAATCAGAAAGACGAAGTGAGGTTGAAGAAGATATACGATTATGTTACAGAGTACTACCAAAAACCAGTCAATATCCGCGAAGTAGCCGATCTGGTTTCGCTTACGGTTCCGTCTTTCTGTAATTATTTCAAAAAAAATATGCGGCTCACTTTCACCGATTTCGTCAATGAATACCGTATCAACCAGGCCAGTAAACTGTTACTGGAAGGCAGCAGCATTGCCGATGCCTGCTACGCGTGCGGCTTTAATAATATTTCCTATTTCACCCGCCGTTTTCGCGACATCAAAGGAAAAAGCCCGGGGCAATACCGCAGGCTTTCCCACAGGGCATAACCCATTCACTTTGCTTGTTGCATATAATGATAGAACAGGCCTGATACCACTGACATCGCCTTCGTGGCAGCGGCATCGTCTGCCAGTTGTTTCGACAATAATACCAGTACATATTGCTTCCCATCGGGCATGTATACAATACCCGAATCATGGTGTACCCCGGTAATAGAACCAGTCTTATGCGCCACTTTTATACCCGGCGGCAGTCCGGCAGGTATCACGCTGCTGTCTTGCTGGTCAAGCAATACATCGATCATGCTTTTAGAAGCAGCAACGCTTACGGCTTTGCCCAACGACAGTTGTTCGTAGATCAGCATCAGGTCATAAGCGGTGGTCGTATTATTCAGTCCCTTATCAAAAGCTTTCTGGTCTTCCACACCCCTTAACACCTGTATGTCTTTGGCTCCCATGGAACGCATGGTCTTTGTTACTTCTGCGCCGCTCACCATTTCCATTAAAATATTGGTGGCCAGGTTGCTGCTCCGGATGATCATTTGCCGTACCAGTTCTTTCAGGAGCATTTTGGTTCCTGTTTGATGATACAAAGCCTGCTGGCTGTCGTCGGTACTGTCTAGCTTATAGGGGCTGCCATCCACTATGCTTTTGAATGCATTCTTCACTGGTATTGAATCGTTGAGGGAGAACCTGCCCGCTTCAGCCTGTTTAAACACTTCAATCATCACAGGTGTTTTCATGGTGCTCGCCGCGTGGAACGATTCATGTTCGTTCCACAAGAGGGTTTCGCCGGTGGACAGGTCCCTGAAAGCAACAGCAAAAAATCCTTTTTGCAGGGCGAGCGTATCTTTTACCTGCTGCATGAGTTGTTCGGGAGAAAGCCGGGACTGAGCAGTAGCTGTTTCGATCATGGTCATCAATAATAACAAGAATCTAATCCTTTTCATACTTCAATTTACAAAGAGAAATAGTATTTTGATCCCATTATCATATCAATTGGCATACAATTGGTACGCACAACATTAAAATCCAGTTATGAAGCAACTCGCCACATCCGTACTATTGATGGCAACCTTTTTCCTTTCCGGTTGCAGTACTTTAAGAAATGTTTTTTTATCTGAATCCGATGCTGCCAGCGCCATTCGTGAAGCGTTGATCCTGGGGGTCAACAACGGGTCTTCTGTACTCGGACAAAAAGGCGCCTTTGGCAAAGACTTAATCCTGAATGCCATCCTGCCGCAGGACCTGCAAAAAGTAGTAAGAACCCTCGACCAATTGGGCTTTACCCCGCAACTGAACCGTTTCACGACTACATTGGAAAATGCTACTGTTGAAACGGTTGCCAAATCTACGCCCATCTTCCTCAGTGGTATCAGGCAACTGACCATCCGCGACGCCGTTACACTCGTAAAGAACGGAGGCACTTCCGCTACCGATTATCTTAGAAGGAGTGTCGGTGACACCCTGCACAGGGCAGTTACGCCAATCATGCGCAATATGCTCGATCAATACAATATCTCGCAAGAATGGAATAAACTGGTGAGTCCCGCCAAGCTGCTGTTGGGCAACAAAGTAGAACTGAACCTGGGTCTCGACAATATTATGGCCTTACTGGTGGTGAACCAGATGTTCAAGAAAATTGAAGAACAGGAAGTCGCTGTTCGTACCAACGCACAGGCCAGGACTACTCCGCTCCTGCGGCAGGTATTCGGCCGGGATTGGAGTAATGTCAACGTTCGATAATCATATCCGGAACCCCATCATCATTTGCAGATTACCCGTTATGGTTTGAAACCAATGACGGGTAATTTTTCTTCATGTATCAGGTTATTGAATGATGCCAGGTCATTACTGAATATATTGTCAAGTTTTTGCAATTGCTGCACCGCCTGCCCATTCAATTCTGCAAATGCTTCCTTTGCCTGTTTGCTGGGTGTCGTATTTCCGCTGGATACTACCCAGAAAATACCGGCAATCTTATCATTCAACCGGATGGGATAATTCAATACATCCTGTCCGCTCTTCGCTTTGGTCTGGTACAATGTTTCTTCTATTGCCGTCAGTTTTGTTTTGATGCTGTCTGCCTCTTTGCGAACATCTTTTGTTGTAGCCGTATCCAGCTTCGCCGTAAAATCATTGATCTGTGTTCTTACTTCCCGGATACGTTTGATGGCTTTCTGGATATCGCTGAAACTTTGTTTAACATCCAATAAAAACGAAACCGTGTTGTCGTAATCCACTTCCGTCATACCATAAGCTGGATTGTCTTTGATCACAAAAGGTACATCCATCGAATCTTTTTCATAGCGGAACCTGGCCATGTACTTGCCGGGGGCCGCTTTTACTGTTCCTACATTGCCGTTCCACAAAATCATATTATCGATCTTTTCTGCAGGCGGGTAATTCATATCCCATACAAACTGGTTCATGCCGCTGCTGAAATCTATCTTATCAGCTTCTTCTTTAGCATTCTTGCTGAAGGTTCTGATGGGCATATTCTTTTTATCGAAAACAGTAATGGAGAATTTCGTTGAATCATTCGCCTGCTTCAGGTAATAATTGATGACTGTTCCGTTAGGCGGATTGGTACCTGTATTGGGCGGTGTTTCCATCCCTGCTTCTGAACGGGCCCTTCTTCCTCCGCCCTCCATCCGGTAAGCATCGCTCACTGTAAACACATGCCAGGATTTACCGGTGGTAGATCCATCTTTTTGCTGTATCACACTTAAATCGTCAATGGCCCAGAAAGCTCGCCCCTGTGTGGCCACCAGCAGATCATTGTCTTTGATCGTAAGATCGGTAACCGGCACCACGGGCAGGTTGAGCTGGAATGATTTCCATTGCGCACCGCCATCGTAACTGATGTACATGCCGTATTCTGTACCGGCATACAATAACCCGGGCCGCTTTTGATCTGCACGCAGGCAACGGGTAAAATGCATGTTATTGATGCCATTGGTGATCTGCTTCCATGTTTTACCGTAATCGGTGGTTACGAATATATATGGCGCATAATCATCGAGCTTGTATTTGGTTCCCACAAAATAGGCGGTACCTTTTTGGAAAGGATCGGTTTCTATACAGTTCCACATCATCCATTTCCCTGCCTGCGGTGGTGTTACATTCTCCCAATGTTTGCCTGCATCTTTACTTACGTATACCAATCCATCGTCGCTGCCGGTCCACAAGAGGTCTTTTTCCAGGGGAGATTCCGTTGCGGTAAAAATGGTACAATAATATTCTACCGAAGTATTGTCTTTGGTGATGGCGCCTCCGCTGGAAGCCTGTTTGCTTTTGTCGTTCGTGGTGAGATCGGGGCTGATGGTTTCCCAACTGCGTCCCTCGTTCTCCGTTACGAATAACTGGTTGCCGCAAGCATAGAGCCGTTTGGGATTGTGTGGTGAAAAGAAAACAGGGAAGTTCCATTGGAAACGGTATTTCTGTACATCAGCGCCGGCGCCCATAGGATTATCGGGCCATACATTGATGGCCCTGTTTTCACCTGTCTTATGATCGAGCCGGGAAAGATAACCACCATAATTACCACCATACACGATATCGGGATTCAATGGATCAGCCACCACATAACCACTCTCGGCGCCTGCTGTAGGATCCCAGTCGCGCTCGGTGATACCTGCACCTGCCGAGCGGCTGCGGATGCGCACGGTAGAATTATCCTGCTGTGCGCCCAGCAAACGATAAGGATAGGCATTATCGGTTGTGATGCGATAGAATTGCGCCGTAGGCTGGTTGTTCATGGTACTCCAGTTGGCCGCCGCATCGAAACTGATCTGCGCACCCCCATCATCCCCAATGATCATCCGGTTGCCGTCTTCCGGATCGATCCAGAGATCGTGGTGGTCGCCATGCGGCGTGGAAACGGGTTGAAAGGTTTTACCACCATCCTTGCTGCGCATGAATTCCACATTCAGGCAGTATACCAGGTTATCGTTCTTGGGGTCTACAAATATTTTGGAATAATACCAGGCGCGCTGGCGAATATTATTATCGCTGCTCTGCAATGTCCAGCTGTCTCCGCCGTCGTTGCTCACATATAAACCGCCATTGGCATTCTCTATGATAGCAAATATTTTATCCGGATTGCTGGGTGCAGATGCTACACCTACAATACCCCAGGTGCCTTTGGGCATCCCTTTTTTGGTAGTGAGGTTGGTCCAGGTTTCGCCACCATCGGTGCTCTTCCACAAACCACTGCCTTCACCGCCGCTTTCCATGTTATAGGGCCTGCGTATCACATGCCACATACCGGCATACAATACAGAAGGGTTACCTGCTTCCATTACCAGGTCTGAACAACCGGTCTGGTCATTGGCATACAACACCTGTTTCCATGTTTTACCTCCATCGGTGGTTTTGTATACGCCTCTTTCTTTGCTGGGTCCGAATAAATGTCCCATCACCGCTACCCATGCCGTGTTCGGATCTTTGGGATGTATTACGAGGCGGATGATGTGCCGCCCTTCTTTCAATCCCAGGTTATGCCAGCTCCTGCCACCATCATCACTGCGCCAGATACCTCCCAATCCTTCCGACACATTGCCACGCAGGGTATTTTCACCCTCACCTGCATACAGGATGGTTTCATCACTGGGCGCTATGGCTACTGCACCAATCGATCCGCCGAAATATTTATCTGAAATATTTTTCCAGTTACTGCCGCCATCTGTTGTTTTCCATACACCGCCACCCGTAGCGCCAAAATAGAAAGTGGTCTTGTTTTTATAACTGCCGGTAACAGCAGCGCACCTTCCACCGCGGAAGGGACCTATCAAACGATACTTGACATTCGAAAAATAAGTCGCGTCATTATTCGCGACAGGTGTTGCAGTAACAGGCTTTGTCTTTTTTTTCTCCTGTGCAAGGGCCGGCACGGTTAAAAGGCCGATCGCAACCAGCAGGTAGAAGGCTTTTCTCATGGTGTAACTGTTTAGCTAAAATTGGGCAATAAATGTATCAATGTTTAGTGGAATTCAAAGATTGCAATTTTTGCTGCCAACGTTTTACTGCTGCGATGAGCTGTTCGGTTGGCGGATTATCTGTTTCTTCCAGTTGTTGTAAGAGTGATAAAAATGCATTTTTTACTTCGGTATATGCCGACTCTCCTTTCTCCATCGCTCTCCTGCTGCCTTCATAACAGATCATGGCATAACGGTGCTGATCAGACAAATCTTTCAACGATGTAGTCACCCGCGGATCCATTTTTACCTGTAAGGGCTGCACATAACTGCTTCCGTTCACCGTGAGTGTAACCGTATAATTGCCGGGCATCACCCAGGGCGATCTGGGGTCAGGAGCTGTGTTCCCATAAATAGCGGCAATGGGAAATGAAACCGGAACCGGTAACGGCGCATAATGCAGGTCCCAGGTAAAGCGATGCGCTCCTGCTGCAGTGCCCAAGCTTTCCTGCGGACGTATCCAATACAAAGGAATGTTCACTGCCGGCAATGCATAAGGCTGATCGCTGTTACTGAATTTTCTCACCGATTTTCCGTTGGCATCTTTTATCTCCAGGGTAACGGCACCTGCCGGTACTTCCAGGAAATAATCAATGATGGCGCCATCGGGCGGGTTTTGTCCCGCCGGCTCTTCCTGTGGCAAAGGCGTATCGGTATTCATGTTCCAGCGCACACGGATAGCTTTTTGTGGGCGGAACAAAACAGTCTGTGTTGTAGTTGTTTTTTGTGCAGCCAGTTGGCGCAGTGAAGTGATGTTATCGAGTATCCAGAAAGAACGGCCATGGGTGCCTACCACTATGTCATCATCTTTGATCACCAGGTCGCGGATGGAAGTAGCCGGCATGTTCAATCGCAGCAGTTGCCATTGTTCACCATCGTTGAACGATACATAAACAGCCGTCTCAGAACCGGCGAATAACAATCCTTTCTGGTAAGGATCTTCCCGTACCACATTGATAGGATCATTGGGCAACCCGTTCACGATCTCTTTCCAGCTAACACCATTGTCGTTTGTTTTATAAATATGCGGATGCATATCATCGAGCCTGATCCTGTTCACAGCTGCATACGCTGTGCCCTTATCAAAATGACCGGCATCCATCAATGATATCTTGCTCCACGAATCAATAGCAGCGGGTGTTACATTTTTCCATGTCTTGCCACCATCGCGGGTGAGTTGTATCAAACCATCGTCTGTGCCGCACCAGATGGTGTTGCTGTCTTTGGGTGATGGGGCTACTGTGTAGATCACTCCCCTGCGTGGCATTTTTTTCAGCTCATCTGTAGTGAAGATGCCTACACTGGCGGGGATATCCCAGGTGCTTCTTGTTAAATCGGGACTGATCTCTTTCCAGGAATGCCCACCGTTATTGGTTTTGAACAACACATTGCCGGCAAAGAAGAGTGTCTTAGGATCAATGGGTGAAAAAAGAACCGGCGCCGTTCGCAGGAAACGGTACTTACCGCTGCGCACCGCTTCGGGTGCGATGTTTTGTACCTGGCCTGTGCGTTTATTATACTTTGTGATCTTTCCTCCGTAAATAATATCGGGGTTCAACGGATCGGCGGCTACATAACCATATTCTTCTACTCCCACCGGATGCCATTCGCGGAATGTAACCTGTCCGTCGTTGCCGCGGGATGCAATACCTACAGAACCGCTTTCCTGTTGCCCTCCATATACGTTATACGGGAATGCATTATCGGTACTCACATGATAGAACTGTGCAGTAGGTTGATTATACCAGGATGAAAAAGTTTCGCCACCGTTAACGGTAATGATGGCGCCCTGGTCCGATGCAATGAGCATGATATTGGTATGTTCCGGATCTATCCATATACGATGGTAATCATCTCCGCCCGGCGCCCCCCTGAAATCTTTCCAGGTATTGCCACCATCGGCAGACCGCCATACCACTACATTGGCTGTATATACGATATCGGCATTTTTAGGATCGGCCTTTACTTCTGCAAAATCGCTTCCACGGCCCCAATACCTTCCGTCGTTGCTGATGCTGGTCCAGCTTTCTCCTGCATCATCACTTCTATACATTCCTCCATACTGGCCCGCATCTACTGTTGCATACATACGATTGGGATTGCTGGGTGCAATGCAAAAACCAATACGTCCCAATCCCTGCTCTGCCGTAGGCAACCCTTTGGTGAGATGTGTCCAGGTGTTACCGCCATCAACAGATTTATACAATCCGCTACCCGGACCATTCCAGGCGCCGTTCTCCCACGGGCCCTGGCGACCGGCCCACAAATCGGCATAAACGATATTGGGATGTTGCGGATCGATAGCTACCTGTATGGCGCCTGTGTTCTCATCTTTATACAATACCTGTTGCCATGTCTTGCCGCCATCGGTAGTGCGGTATACGCCGCGCTCTTTATTGGGCCCATAGGGATGTCCCAACATGGCTACAAACACACGGTTGGGATCATGCGGATCAATGGCAAGACCACCTGCCTGTTGTCCTTCACTCAATCCCAGGTGTGTCCATGTTTTACCCGCATCGGTTGATTTATAAATACCATTACCTACTGAAAGATCGGGTCTTTGCAAGCCTTCACCGCTTCCTGCATAAATGATATTGGGATCGGAAGGAGCTACTGCTACATCGCCGATAGAGCCTGTAGACTGCTGATCGAAAAGCGGAAACCATGTGCGGCCATAATCTGTGGTCTTCCACACGCCGCCATTGTTCACACCAATGTAAAAAGTACCAGGCTGCTGCGGCACACCTGCTGCGCCTACGGTGCGGCCGCCGCGGTGCGGACCGATCATCCTCCATTTCAATGCCTGTAAATAACCTGACGGGGTGTTTTGTGCAAAAGAAAAAACAGCTGGCAACGCTATTGTTGCCAGCAAAGCAATTCGAAGGTATTTCATCTGTGTATTTTTAAGCTACTACTGTCTTTATCGTTCCGGAAGCGATCAACGAAAATAAACCCAATATCAATCCGGAAACAACACCGATCACCGGCACTATGACCAGCTGCATTACCCGGGGGTTCTGACCGGGCATTTTTGCATTCATTTGCGCGGCCATATCGGCATGATGCGCCATATATGTATCGTACAAGATCAGGTGTACAGCGATGATCCATACACAATTAAAAATACACTAAAAAACTAACTATATCTATTAAATGAACCTTATTTCTTCTGGAATGAGCTGGCTGTGCGTCTTTTTACGACCTCCGGCGGATCAGGTAGTCGACACTCCATTTACCCGGGCCATATACCAACAGGGTCAGGAGCATAATGGTATAATAAAGGGGTATCTCAAAGCCGTTATCGGCTGCTTCAAAACCATTGGTCCAGTGTACTGTTTTGATGGCTACCAGCATGGTAATCACCAGCGGTATAGCAATCAGCCGCGTACCCAGTCCCAATACCAGCAAGACCACTCCCAGCATTTCCGTACCTGCCGCCAGGTAAGCGTTGAATACTGGCGCCGGTATACCAATGCTGCCAAACCAATCAATGACACTGTTGATATCTTTCCATTTCATTTTGGCCGGTCCGTAAAAACCATAGGCCAGCACCAGTCTCAATAAGAGCAAGGGTACAGCAGCTGATTTTTCAAGATGACCAACCAGCGAATAGTATTTTGTTGAAATAGACATATAGGGTGTTTAAAAAATGATCAATTCTTGCGCTAAGGCGCTTTTGAAAAAAAGATGCATGGCCTGCCTGTCGCTTGCTGAAGAAACGATACCATAATCTTTCTCCAGCGTTTCCAGCAGTTCGTCAATAGTAGCTGGCGCCTCTTCCAGTAAAGAAAGTATGATGGCCAATGCAGGCGAGAGATCGGTGAAGATCACCGTACCGGCTGTATTCCGGTGTGCCGCCAGGAAATAATTTCCTTTATCTGCGATTGTGAT
This sequence comes from Hydrobacter penzbergensis, assembly GCF_900106985.1. Taxonomy (NCBI): domain Bacteria; kingdom Pseudomonadati; phylum Bacteroidota; class Chitinophagia; order Chitinophagales; family Chitinophagaceae; genus Hydrobacter; species Hydrobacter penzbergensis. The sequence continues at coordinate 239,361 of NZ_FNNO01000002.1, forward strand.
ATCATGTGCCGGTTTAAGATGCACCGGGTATTGAAATGAAAACAATTGATGCTCGGGGTTGATGACCAGCTTGCCGGTTTCCAATGAATAGGTAGCTGCCGGCTTTTCTCTCCTGTCTTCCATCATGAACAACTCCACTTCCGCCCATTCAAAACACAATAATTCTTCAAGGAAAGGATATTTTTCCAGTAGCGGATGTTTTACCGTTACCAGGTACTGGTAAAATTCTTTGGGCATATACCATACCTGTGGCGACTGGCAGGGGTGATGCGTGAAGAATTCATTCACCAGGTTCTTCCATTCAATTGCACCAAGTAAAGCGTGTGTCAACGGGTAAGCATTTTGCAGCATATCATCCACTACATTGTACACAAGCCTCCTGTAATGACTGATGTGTTCGTTGTGGATACCGGGAATGGGTTCCAGTTGTCCGCTGCGACAATAACCGGCCAGGGCCGACTGGTACCGGCGGGTAGTATCATGCAGTAACATAGGATGGTTGTTTTAAAGCGGCTGTTTTGATGGTGTTCAGCCTGTTTATTTCTTCCTGCAGTTCTTCCAGTTCAGGGATATTGAAATCTCTTTCGAGTAATACCGGTACATCCCTGCCAAGCCTGCGCATGGTATAATCGAAGAGCTCATAAACAGGATCGATAATGGCTTCGCCATGCGTGTCGATGATCAATGTATCGGATACCTGTTCGTGTCCTGCCATATGTATATACCGTACACGTTCCATCGGCAGTTGATCGATGAATGCTTTGGCATCGTAACGATGGTTGAAGCTGTTCACATAAACATTGTTCACATCCAGCAACAGATCGCAATCGGCTGCTTCCAATATAGCATTGATAAAATCAATCTCTGAGAGTTCGGGTGCAACCGGACTGTAATAACTCACGATCTCGATGGCCATTTTTCTTTCCAGCAAATCCTGTACTGTTTTGATACGTTCCGATACATGTGCTACTGCATCGGAAGTGAAAGGGATGGGTAATAGATCGTACAAATGTGCGTTATCGCATTTGGCATAGCTGAGGTGTTCCGAATAAACAAGGGCTCTGGTGGATGCCAGAAATTGTTTCAGCTTCTTCAGGAATGCAAAATCAAGCTCATCCGGACTGCCGATCGAAAGCGACAAACCATGTGTAAAGAGCGGATATTTTTCCAGGGCTTCCCGGAATTTCTTGTTCCAGAAACCACCCACTCCTATCCAGTTCTCCGGTGCCACTTCAATAAAAGCAGGTTGCAATGTGCTGCTTTGGAGGAAAGCTTCGGCGAAGTCTTTCCTGTATCCGATTCCTACCATATCCATTGGTTTAAAAGTGAAGAATAAGGACAGGCTACCAACGTAACCCGTCCTTACCGGAAAGGATTACATGCCGGATTTTGTTTTTCCGCTCTTGTCCTTGGTCTTGTTGGCTTTTTTGCCGTCTTTCTTGTGACTACCACATTTACCTTCTCCGCACTTGCCTTCGCCACATTTCCCATCCTTTCCTTTTTTGCCCATGGTTGAATCGGCTTTCCCTTTCTCACCGCATTTCAATTCCAGGCTCCTGCTAACAGCAGTACGGCTGAGCAGGTTACCCCTTACCGCTTCTCCTGAGCCCATATTGTTGTAGTGAAAGGTTCCGGCAGCATTGGCTGCAATACCTGATACGGCAATCATGGCTCCTGCGAGGATAGAGCCGGCTACGATGTTTCTTTTCTTTTCCATTGTTGGATGGTTTTAGTTTAAAAAATGATGCATTTGCAGGAATAGTCTGCGCATTCTTTAAAACCTGACAATGGAGTAAAAATTTTTTTTGGGGAGATTTACAAACGTTCGATGATGCGTTCCTTCAATTCATTGTTTTGCAGTTGAGGAGCATTTTCTTCGTGGTGATCATGGAGGTGGAGGTGGTGGTGCAGGAGCCGGTCAATCAGTCTGCTCTGCTTATCGTAAGTAGTACAAGCGTCGCAAAGGCTTTTATGCATGAACAGCCTGATACTTTCTATCCAGGATAAGCCCATGACCGACCGTTTATCGATCAGCTCTGTTGCTTTCCTGCACGAGTATAAGATGATGTGCATTATCTTTTTCATTCCCCTCTTTTAAACCAGTTGTGTTCCAGGCATTTTCTCAATTGCAACTTTGCACGATGCAGTATTTGCCAGAAGTTAGTCGGCGCAATTTGTAATTCCTGACAAATCAGTTCGCCTTTTTTTTCTTCCAGGTATTTTAATTGCACAGCAGCCAGCCAGGTTGCCGGAAGTTTGTGCATGCATTGCCGCAAAACTTTGGTGAAATCCATATCATCCAGCAGGTGTCCCTGCTCATCTCCCCATTGCTGCGGCCGTTCCTTTTTCACCCACGATCCTTCTTCATCAAAAAAGCTTTCCATCAACGCATTACCGGCCCGTTCCTGTTCCACCTGTTCCGTAACAGCAGCACGCTTGTATTGCTGCCGGTAATGATCGGCGATCTTGTGATTGAGAATGCCCAGCAGCCAGGTCCTGGCATCAATTCCTTTAAAAGAGAGCAGCGACTGGCAGGCGGCCAGGAAGGTTTCCTGCACAAGGTCCTCTGCTGTCTCTTTATTATCGGTCTTGTAGAAGGCCCAGGAATACAGATCGTCTGTATACCTGGTTACCCATTCTTTGATTGTATTTGCCGGATTGTCGGAGTCTGACATATTTATTTCTTCACTTTTACCGGGAAAGGCGGCCGCTGGGGCGCTTCCTGCGGATGCTGTTGCAATTCTTTCATGGCTACTTCAATGGCTTTCTGCAGTTGCGGATCGTTGCCTTTGATCACTTCCGAAGGCGTTTGTTCCACTTCTATATCGGGCGCCACACCTACGTTCTCTACTACAAAGCCGTCCTTGGTCCAGATACCCACATTCGGCGCTGTTACGCCACCGCCATCCATGAATTCGGGAAAACCGAGAATGCCTACCAGTCCGCCCCAGGTGCGTTTGCCTACTAAGGTACCCACTTTGAATTTGCGGAACATCCAGGGCAGCATATCACCACCCGAGCCGGCTGTTTCATCGATCAACATTACTTTGGGGCCTTGTATAGAAGCGCTGGGACTTTTGAGATCATTGCCATACCGTGTGTGCCAGTACGCCTGTAAAGGTCTTTGTAAGATGTCGATGTAATAATCGGCCAACTGTCCGCCCCCATTGAAACGCTCATCAATGATGATGGCTTTTTTATTGGCCTGGGGGAAGAAATAACGTTTGAAGTATTCGAAGCCCAATCCGGCGGTGTTAGGTACGTACACATAAGCTACCTGCCCTTTGGTTGCTTCTTCTACTTTCTTCAGGTTACCTTCCACCCAATCCCTGTTGCGCAGGTCGGTCTCGTTTTCCACCGGCACTACTTTCACCGTGCGGGAGCCGGTGTAATCAGGGTTCGGGCCAATGGTCAGCGTAACGATCTTCCCGGCGGTTGCTTCAAAAAACTGGAAAATATTTTCTGTCGCTGTTACGTCTTTTCCGTTCACTGCTAAAATGTATTCTCCTGTTTTCGCATTCACACCCGGTTCGGTAAGCGGTGAACGGAGGTTAGGGTTCCAGTTGAGTCCGCCATATATTTTTTTGAGCTGGTAACGGTTGTTCGCAATGGCAAAATCAGCGCCCAGTAACCCACCGTTAACAACAGCCGGATTCATTCTTCTTTCACCAAACGCGGTGAGCCGGTGGTGGCCTATCGCCAGTTCACTGCACATCCATTGTATGAGGGTATTCAGGTCGCTGCGGCAGGAAAGATCGGGCAGGAATTGCGCATATTTCTTTTTGGTAGCTGCCCAGTCAACACCGTGCATGCCGGGATCGTAAAAATAATCGCGGTTGATACGCCAGGCTTCATCGAATATCTGCGGCCATTCTGCTAACGGATCAAACTTCACCTGCAGGTCGGCGGTATTGAGCATGCCCTTTCCGGGTTCCGGCTTATCGCCTGTGGGTGCGATACCCCAGGCGCCGCTTTTGTTATACAGCATTTTCTTGCCATCGGCAGCAATGATGTATCCGTCGAGCTCCATCACCTCATTGTCTTTTCTTTTTTTGATGTCGTATTTGTGCAGCATACCGGCAGCTCCATCATAACCATATACTACGTACAGCAATTCTCCTTCCTTACCCATGCCCAAACCGTGGTAATTACCCGCTTTCAGGGGTATATCGATGGTACGCTCCTGGATGCCGTCCAGGTCGATGCGGAAAGTTTCAGTTGTTTTTTTACCCGCTTTGGCAGTGTCCTGGCCCTTTGTTTCTTCATCGCTTTCTTTGGCGAAAGGTGAAATGGTTTCTTTTTGCAGTGTGAGCAGGTAGATGGAATTGGTGGAACGGGTATCGTTGTTGGATTGATCGAACCAGTTCACGACCGGACCCGCATCGGTGGAAGCAAAGAAGAACAGGTATTTGCCTCCGCGGTCAAAGATGGGTTCCGATACATCGCTCAACCCGTCGGTTACGGGGAAAGATTTATTCTGGTCAACCGAATAAAGGATCGCTTTTTTGAAGAAGGTACCGGTTACTTTGGTATACACCAGCCATTTGGAATCGGGCGACCAATCGCCGAACTGCTCGCGGAAAGCGCCTGGCACATATAATTCATCTGCATCTATCTTTTGTTGGTTTCCTGATGCTACATCCAACAGATAGAGATTCCTTCCATTGTCTGCAAAACATATTTTCTTACTGTCGGGCGACCAGTGTATGTTGGCATAGAAGCCGGTTCCATTCAATTTCAGCGCCCTGGCAGTCCCCGATCCATCCTGTGGTTTGATATGCAGTGTATATTCACCGGAGGCATCGGAGAAATAAGCGATGGATTTTCCATCGGGCGACCAGGCAGGATATTTTTCGTGCGCATTATCGGTTTCGGTGATGTTGCGCGCATCGCCTTTCTCTGCCGGCACGGTCATGATCTCACCCCTGAAATCAAAAACAGCCCTGTTACCCGAAGGAGAAATATCGGCGCTGCGAATGTACCGGCCGCCTTTTGCAAAACGCTGGCGCAGTTCCAGCAGATCTGTTGCAATGCCTACGGTGATGTCTTTAGGCGCGTTAGCAGCTAGATCGAAATGGTGCAGGTAACCGGCTTGTTCAAATACAATCTTTCCGTTTCCGGCAGATGCATGTATAATGGGAAAATCTTTGTAGGCAGTTAATTGTTTGATCTCTTTCGAAGCAATCGTGTAAGCGTACAAATTGAACTCTCCGTTGCGGTCACTCAGGAAATAAATTTTGTCTTCTATCCACATGGGTTCTGTATCGTTACAGCCCTCTTCGGGTTGCGGAATTTTAACGACCGATTTGTTGGCAAAAGAAAAAATAGATATCGTAGAAATAGTACCGCCACGATAATGCTTCCACTGCCGGAAAGCTTCAGCAATCGGTGTATACGCCATAAACTTCCCATCGGGCGAGTAAGTAGCATGGAAAGCGTTGGGAATTTCCAGCTGTGTTGGATAGCCTCCTGTAACGGGGACTGTAAAGAGCTGGGCATATCGATTGGTGAATACAGCGCGTTTTGAAATAAACAGCACATTTTTCCCGTCGGGCGTGAAGCCTCTTACAATATCTATTCCGGGATGCCAGGTAAGGCGTTTGGGAACGCCGCCTTCTACCGGAACCACAAACACATCTGTATTACCATCGTATTGTGCGCTGAAAGCGATCAGCTTGCCATCGGGCGAAAACACCGGGTTCGATTCGATGCCCTCATCAACGGTTAATCTTCTTGGTTGAGAGCCATCAAGATTGGCCACCCAAAGATCTTCTGCATAAATAAAAGCAATATGGTTAGCACTGATAGCCGGTTGCGACAACATACGGGTATTATGTGTATCGATGGCGAATAAGGAAACCGGCAATACCAGTAAAAGGCATACCCCAAGCCCAAGCAAGTGTTTACGTAACTGCATAAGCATTGTTTTAAGATAGAAACAAAATGTGCACAGATGGGATAATAAATATAAACAACATTACTATTCGGCAAAAATAAAGGTCAAAATGGCTGCAACCCGCACCTGAATACTATATCAACGCTGCTATTTTATTTCTCAGCACTTTTTTTTCCGCTTCCGATCCTGTCAACTGAATCGCTTTAGTAAAAGATTGTTGAGCCTCATTCTTGCGGCCGAGTTGAGCATACAGCTCTCCTAACAGACTGTGATAGAGATAATAAGACTGGATGGCTTTTTCAGGTGCCAGGTCATTGAAAGCTTCCAGCGCTTGTTGCGGACCATACACCTGCAATATGGCCACCGTTTTATTCAGTGCGGCGATGGGTGAATAAGCAACCCGGCATAGCCACTCATACAATTCCAGTATCCGCTGCCAGTTGGTTTGTTCAAAATTTGGAGTGGTGCAATGTTCGTAAGCAATAGCAGCTTCTATATGGTAAGGAGTAATCACAGAGCCGAATGCCGCTTCATTCATATAAGCATTACCCAGTTCAATTCGTTTGGCATCCCATTTCGACCGGTCTTGCTGCGGCAGCAAAATGATCTCTCCCTCGGCAGTGAGCCGGCTGTCGCTGAAATCGAACTGAACGGCATATTTATTCCGGCGGATGCTGTCGATCGCTTTGTTCTTCGCCACACGAAACAGCCAGGCAGAAGGGTTGTCCGGGATGCCTTTCAGTTTCCATACATGAATAGCATCTATAAAAGTCTGCTGTACCACATCTTCTGCCAGCTCCAGGTGTTCTGTACCGAATACCCTGGTTAAAATAGAAACCATCTTTCCCGATTCGCGCCGGAAAAGATGGTCGGTCAATTTATTGATATCATAGTCGTACGTAATAGCCGGGCTATTTTGGCCAAATGTAACTTACACTTTCAATTCCTGTATCTCTCTTACTTCCACGATACCGCTATCGAACAAAAGGATCGGACAACCGTTTGCGATCTCTACTGCCTCTTCATAGTTATCGGCTTTGCAGATCATGTAACCGCCTACCATTTCTTTTCCTTCCATGAACGGCCCGTCTGACAATACTTTCTGACTGCCTTTCACCACTTTACCATCTTGTTTCAGGGGTTGTGCACCACCGAACTTACCTACTGCTGATAAGGCCCCCATCCATTCTGTCCATTTCTGCATGTGGGCTTGCCATTTTTCGGGTGATTGTTGTAATGCAGGAGCTTCACCTCCTCTGAATATTAAAAGATACTCTGCCATTGCCAATGAATTTTATTGTTTAAAGAATGATTTGCATTAATTGTACTTCATTGCTTCCCCGGTATAATATTTTTTGAGGAAAGCAATTTGCCCGATATCATAGCTTTCGTGTTGGGCCAGGAAAGCTATGGTACCACTGATGGTTGTGTCGCCCATCGGGCTCTTAACAGGCGATTCTGCAGCGAGCTGTGTTGCTGATACTGCCTGGAAGGCCTCCTTCAACAAAGCACTCGCTTTATGCCACTCTGCTTTGATGGTTTCCAATAGGGGGTATTCGATTGAGTCGCTGTAAGCTTTGAATCCTTCGAAATGTGCGTCGAACGGATTTTTAGCAGGTTGGCCCAGGAACATCAGTGTATTGTACCTGGCCCATACCGTATGAGCCGCAATCCAACTGATGGGGTTATTATGCCCGCTAAGCCTTTCTTTAATCTGTACTTCTGTAAGCCCGTCCAATGCATTGATGAAAAGGCGCTCATTCAAATTGAAAATGAGCACTGAATGATAAATTTCGTTAGCCATCTTTACCTGTTTTATTGTTTTCTGATCTAATGACGAACAGAAAGGTAAAATTTGGACAGGGTTCCCGAAATTATTTTTTAATTACTTCTGCAAGTTCCTGCTGATACCGAATTCCAGTCCCCTCAGTTCGGCCAGTCCGCGTAAACGGCCAATGGCGCTGTAACCCGGGTAGGTTGTTTTTTGGAGGTCATCGAGCATCTGGTGCCCGTGATCAGGCCGCATGGGAATGCTGCATTGCCTTCTGCGCATCAGCAGCACGATCTCTTTTACGATCTCGTACATGTCTGCATCGCCTGCCAGGTGATCGGCTTCGTAGAAATTCCCTTTCTCGTCGCGCTTGGTATTGCGTAAATGGAGAAAATGTATGTGATCGCCGAATTCACGGATCATCGCAGCCAGGTCATTGTCGGCCCGCGCGCCATAAGATCCGGTGCAGAAACAGAGTCCGTTCGCGGCTGAAGGCGCCGCCTGTAAAATTTCCCGCACATCCTGTGCGGTACTTACCACACGTGGCAGGCCCAGGATCGGGTAAGGCGGATCATCGGGATGGATGGCCATTTGCAAACCACATTCCCCGGCAACGGGAATTACCTGTTGCAGGAAATAGAACAAATGCTGTTTCAGTTTTTTTGCATCGATGTGCTCATAGGTTTGCAGTGCAGCCAGTATCTGTTCTACCGTAAAACGGTCTTTACTGCCGGGCAATCCCAGCAAGGCATTCGTGTACAGCCTTTTTTTATCCGCATCGCTCATGGTTTCAAATCGTGCTTTGGCTTCTTTGATCTGCGTGGCGGTGTAATCTTTTTCGGCGCCAGGTCTTTTCAACAGGAAAAGGTCAAAAGCCATGAAAGCCGCTTTTTCAAAATACAATGCTTTGCTTCCGTCCGGCATCTGATAATCTACATCGGTGCGCATCCAGTCCAGTATGGGCATGAAATTATAGGTCACTACTTTCAGTCCACACAAAGCAATATTGCGCAGGCTCTGTTTGTAGTTCTCTATATGCAGGGCATAAATCCCCGATTGTTTTTTGATCTCTTCGCTCACCGGCAGGCTCTCAATCACCGTCCAGCTCATACCGGCGGCTTCTATCAGTGCTTTGCGTTGATTGATCTCTTCGATGCTCCAGATATCGCCCACCGGTATATGATGCAGGGCCGTTACCACGCCGGTGCAGCCGGCCTGCCGGATATCCGAAAGACTTACGGGGTCATCCGGACCGAACCACCGCATTGTTTGTTCCATTTGCATTGTATGTCTTCTCTTTCTACGATCTCATTAAATAAAACGGTTGATGAGGTTCTCTATCCACTCCTGTTTACCGCTGGTGATAGCAGGCTCTCCCTGCTCAATCGCATAGGCACGCAGGTCTTCCAGCGACAACTTACCTTCTTCGTACGCTTTTCCTTTGCCACTATCGTAGCTGGCATAACGTGTTGCGCGGAATTTTTTATACTCCGATTGCCGGAGGATGGCATCTGCCACGAGCAGGGCCCTTGCAAAAGCATCCATGCCGCCGATATGTGCGTGGAACAGGTCTTCGGCGTCGGTAGAATTACGGCGGATCTTCGCATCGAAGTTGATACCGCCGCCGGCAAAACCGCCCGCTTCCAGTATGATGAGCAGGGCTTCTGTAAGCTCATTGATATTGTTGGGGAACTGGTCGGTATCCCATCCGTTCTGGTAATCGCCGCGGTTCGCATCCATGCTGCCCAGCAAACCGGCGTCGGCTGCTACCTGTAGTTCATGTGTGAACGTGTGACCAGCCAGGGTGGCATGGTTCACTTCAATATTCAGTTTGAAATCACCCAGCAGATCATACTGGCGCAGGAAACCGATCACGGTTTCACAATCGTAATCGTATTGGTGTTTGGTGGGTTCGCAGGGTTTGGGTTCGATGAAGAAAGTACCCTTGAAGCCATTCCTTCTCGCATAATCTTTTGCGGTATGCAGGAAACGCGCCAGGTGTTCTTTTTCTCTTTTCATGTTGGTGTTCAGCAGGCTCATATAGCCTTCACGACCTCCCCAGAATACATAGTTCTCGCCACCTAATTCAATGGTAGCATCGAGCGCCGCTTTTACTTGTGCAGCAGCATGCGACAATACATGAAAATCGGGATTGGTGGCGGCGCCGTTCATATAGCGCCTGTTGGAGAACAGGTTGGCAGTGCCCCACAGGAGTTTCACACCGGTAGCCGCTTGCTTTTGTTTGGCATAGGCTACCACCTGTTGCAGGCGTTTTTCATTGTCTGCTACATCGTTGGTAAAATCCACCACGTCCACATCATGAAAGCAATAATAAGGTATGCCCATCTTGGTAATGAATTCAAACGCCGCGTCCATTTTCTTTTTAGCTCTTGCTACGGCATCGGGTTCTTTATCCCAGGAAAACAAATGAGTAGGTTCTCCAAAAGGATCGGCGCCGCTGCCGCAGAATGAATGCCAGTAAGCACAGGCAAACCGCAAATGGTCTTTCATCGTTTTACCGGCTACTATTTTATTTTCATCATACCAGCGAAATGCAAAAGGGTTATCACTTCCGGTTCCTTCATATTTCACTTTGCCAATGCCTGCAAAAAATTCGTTCATGTTTATTAATTTTTTAATGATGATTGATATGGTTGTTCAGGTGTTGTTTCCATACCTGGTAATAATCGTTGTATTGTTCTGCATCTGTTACTTCTATCCTTTTCACCGGTTTCATATAAGCCGATGCTTCGCCTGCGGTAAAAGCACCCACACCGATCCCCGCTCCCAGCGCCGATCCACAACTGCCATCATTCTCATACAATTCAACCGGTATACCTGTGGTGTTTACAAAACTGGAAGCGAATACATCACTCAAAAACATATTGGCATGGCCAGCCCTGATCACAGTGGGCCGTATGCTGTTCTCCTGCATGATCTCGAGCCCATAACGGAAAGCATGCGCCACGCCTTCCAGTCCCGCCCGGTATATATGCGCAGCCGTATGATTGTTGAAGTCAAGCCCCGTGAGTTGCGCGCCGATCATTTGGTTGTTGAGCATCCGTTCTGCGCCGTTACCGAAGGGCAGGAAAAAAAGTCCGTCACTGCCGGCTGGAATCGCTTCGATGCTGCGGTTCAGGTCTGCATAACTTGTTTGGCCTGCCCCCATTGAACGCACCCAACTGCTGGTGATGCCCGCGCCATTGATGCAGAGCAATACACCGATCCGTTGCTGTTCGCTTCTGTGGTTAACATGCGCAAAACTGTTGATGCGCGAGAGCGGGTCTGCCGCCAGTTCATCGGTTACGCCATAGATCACACCCGAAGTGCCTGCATTGGCCGCTACTTCACCCGGCTCCATCACGTGCAGCGACAACGCATTGTTGGGCTGATCACCGGCTTTATAAGTAACGGGGATGCCGGGTTTCAGCGAGAGCGCTGTTGCAGCCGCAGCTGTTATCCTTCCATGATCGTCGAACACATTTTTCACTTCCGGTATAAAGGCAGGGTCGAATCCGAAATATTCCATCAACACAGTTGAAATACCATGCTCTTTGAAATTCCAGAACATACCTTCCGATAAAGCGGCGGGTGTAGTGGTAATGGTACCCGTGAGTTTCATGGCAATGAAATCGCCCGGCAACATCAGTTTATCGATCCGTTTGTACACTTGTGGCTCATGTTCCTTCACCCAGGCCAGCTTGGAAGCCGTAAAATTACCGGGTGAGTTAAGCAGCGTAGAGAGACAATACTTTTCTCCCAGCGCTTTAAAAGCCGCATCGCCATAAGGAACGGCGCGACTATCACACCAAATGATGCTGTTACGGATACACTGCTGCGCAGCATCTACAAGTACCAGTCCGTGCATCTGGTAAGCAATGCCAATGGCTTCGATAGCTTGCGGATCGTATTTACCCGAAGCATGCAGGCGCTGAATGGCTACCTGTGTATATTCCCACCACTGATCGGGCGATTGTTCTGCCCACCCCTGTTGCAATGAAACGATCTTTGCTTCCGTATCGGGGTAAGCGGCTGTTGCAATGCATTGAAAAGTTTGGGTATCCAGTACCGAAACTTTGACTGAAGAAGTGCCTATATCTATTCCTAATAACATATTTCGTATGGCTGCATGGTAAAGTTAGAGCCCAAAATAACAAGTTTTTCAATTAATGCAACCGATTACATAAAATTTATAGTAAAAAAACTATTTTAGCCTTATAATTTATAATGAAAGCGATTGTATGAAGCCAGGTAAGGAAGTGACTATATATGATATAGCCAAAAAGCTGAACATTTCTCCCGCCACCGTGAGCCGGGGCTTGCAGGACAACCCCGCCATCAGCAAAAAAACCAGGAAGCGCATATTCGATATGGCCGATGAACTGGGCTACCGTACCAATCATTACGCCCGCAACCTGCGGCAGAGCCAGACCAATACCATCGGCGTGCTGGTGCATGAACTGAACAGTAATTTCATCACTTCCGTACTGGCAGGTATAGAAAAAATAACTACCGAAGCCGGGTACGACCTCCTCATCGCCCACTCATCTGAAAGCGCCGTTAAAGAGGCCGCCAATGCCAGGAACCTTTTTCACAAGAGGGTAGACGGACTCATCGCTTCTCTTGCATTCGATACCACTTCGCTTGATCATTTCAAACCTTTTAAAGAAAAGGGTGTTCCGCTGGTCTTTTTTGACCGGGTGGAACAGGATGCCGACAATACTGTTGTGATCATCGACAATGCCAAATGCGGTTATATTGCCACGCAGCATTTGATAGAGCAAGGCTGCAAGAAGATCGTTCACGTTACCGCCAGCCTGAAACGGAATGTGTATGCGCAGCGTTATAAAGGCTTCCGCGATGCGCTCCATGATCATGGATTGAAATTCGAGGAATCGCAACTGATCGTGAACGACCTCAGTGAGAAAGCCGGCGTTGAAGCGGCGCTCAGGATGCTTAAGATGAAACCCATGCCCGACGGCATTTTTATTACCAATGATTTTGTATCGGCTGTTTGCATGCGCACACTCAAAGAAAACGGCTTACGCATTCCGCAAGACATTGCAGTAGTAGGTTTCAACAATGATGCCATCGGCAACCTCATTGAACCGGCGCTCACCACCATCAACTACCCCGGTATCGATATGGGCGAGATCGCTGCGCGGAACCTCATCAATCATTTAAAAGGCATCAGCGACATACACCAAACCAATACCATCATTGTTCGCTCCGAACTGATCATCAGAAAATCATCTCTCCGTAAACCAGTATAAATACCGTTGAACAGATGTCAACAGCACAACAAAACAAAATAGCCATTGTAACAGGCGGCGGATCGGGCATTGGTCTGGCCATTGCAGGTAAATTGGTGCAGCGCCAGGTGCATACCATTATTGTAGGGCGCGACGAAGCAAAACTCGCTGCTGCCAAAGCGCAATTAGGCGGGTTGTGCAGCATTTATTCCTGCGATCTCAGTCAGCTCTCTGCCATTCCAAACCTAATAGCAGACATTGTTGCCGCTCATGGCCGGATAGACATACTGGTGAACAATGCAGGCATCAACATGAAAAAAGAATTCACCGAAGTAAGTGATGAAGATTTCGAGCGGATCATTCGCACCAACCTCACCGCGGTATTCGCGCTTTCGCGTGAAGTGGTGAAGCAAATGCTGAACAATCCACATGGTGGCTCCATCGTGAACATCAGCTCCATGGCTTCTCAATATGGTATTCCAAAAGTGATCGCCTATACCGCATCCAAATCGGCCATCGAAGGCATGACAAGGGCCTTGGCTACAGAACTGTCGCCCAAAGGCATACGGGTTAATTGTGTGGCGCCGGGTTTTATTGCTACTGACATGTCGGCCAAAGCACTGAACAACGATCCTGAAAGAAAAGCGAAAGCGCTGGGCCGTACGCCGATGGGTGTATTGGGTCAGCCTGCAGATATAGGCGATGCGGTAGCATTCCTTGCTTCCGATGCCGCACAATATATCACCGGCGTGGTATTGCCGGTAGACGGGGGCAATTCGATCGGGTTTTAAATCATACTGCAGATGAAAAAATTCATTCCCGTTCTTTTTTTATTGCTGCCTGCTGCTCCACTGCCGGCACGGGTAGTGAGCAGCGCTGCTCAACACTCCAATGATTTCGTTATTGTTTCGCATAATCAGCAAGCGGTTATCGCGGTAGACGCGTCAGATGATGCCCTGGTGTTGAAAGCCGCTGCGTTGTTGCAACAGGATATAGCAGCTCTTACAGGGAAAAAATTATCCATCGTTCACAATAACACTGGCGCTGCCCCTGCCATCATCATCGGCAGCCTGCAGCATTCTGCATTGGTGCAACAGTTGGTGAAGGAAAAGAAAATACAGGCCGATAGCCTGAACATCTGCACTGCCGAACAATACGGCATAGTGATTGGTACTACGCACCACGAACCACTCATGCGCGCACATGTGGAATGGAGGCGGTATGGCAAAGGTTTATGGAATTATGACAGCAATGCTACCGTACTGGCCGACTTCTGGAGAAAAGGCATGCAACGCGCTACCAATGAAAAGACCGTCAGCATTGGCATGCGCGTGCCCGACGATATTACACTGCCGCTTTGCGACGACAACTGGGGCAATATCTGCAAACTGCCCAGGCTTACAGATGCGCCCCGCAGTGGTGGATATGCTTTCTTTCAACTGGTACTCCATCCCATCAAAGCTTATGGCAACCTGCAACTTGTTCCTATCAAAGGCAATAAAACAGTTACTGTGCATGCCACTGTGAAGAATACAGGAAGCAGAAACGGAGAAGAAGTGGTTGAACGCTATGTATCCCATCATGCTGCACAACAAGATGCGATCCGCTCACTGAAAGGGTTCCGCAGGATTTCATTGAAAGCAGGAGAAAGCGCAACTGTCAGCTTCAAACTCGGTGCAGAAGAATTGTCTACCCGCGATAACAACGGCGGTTACCTGCCTTTCAAAGGCAATACACTGATCGCTGTTGGCGGTTGCCAACCCAGCGAAAGCAGTGTTCAAAATAAACAAACCGTGCAAGCATTTCTTAACCTATAAAGTATATTCTTTATGAAGTCATTTTCCCGCAGAAATTTTCTGAAGACCGGCCTTGCTGTCCTGCCTGTTCCTTTTGCAGCGACTGCATTCGGAAACGCAATAAAAAAACATAAGCCTTTGCTGGCTTTCTCTACGTTGGGTTGCCCTGACTGGACCTACTCCCAGATACTAGACTTCGCTCAGCTAAACGGTTACAACGGCATCGAGATCAGGGGAATCCAACGACAGATCGATCTGGGAAAATGCCCCGAGTTCAGTACAACTGAAAAAATTGCGGCCAGTCTGCAACAGGCAACCGACAAAGGATTGCGGTTTGTTGACCTGGGCTCTTCTGCCGAATTACACCATGCTAATGTTGAGACAAGGCAAAAAAACATAGCTGCTGCCAAACAGTTCATCGACCTGGCGCAACAATTGAATTGTCCTTATGTGCGCGTATTCCCTAACAGTCTGCCCAAAGACGACCAGCGCAAAGCAACGATCGACAGGATCATCAGCGGATTACTGGAACTGGGTAATTATGCGCAGGGCAAAAACGTTAAAGTGTTGCTCGAATCGCATGGCGATGCGGTGAAGACCAATGAGTTGAAAATGATCATGGATGCGTCGAAGCATCCGCATGTGGGCATGGTATGGGATGTGGCTAATATGTGGACGAAAGAAAAGGAATCACCCGCATCTGTCTATGCCCAATTGAAAGATTATATTTTCCATACCCACCTCAAAGACTTTAAGTATGTTAATGGCAAAGAGCATTATGTATTGCTGGGCCAGGGAGAAGTACCCATTTTCGAAGCCATCGACGCACTATACAAAGGCGGATACAAAGGTTATTACAGTTTTGAATGGGAAAAACTCTGGCATCCAGATATTGATGCACCGGAAGTAGCCCTGGCTGATTTTCCCAAAGCCATGTATAAACATTTCGGATCGGTTCTGTAGCGGTTAATGCCCCACTTTGATATAGCCCCAACCATCCCGCTGTTTTGAGATGATCTCATAAATGCCGTCGGGTACGACTTCCACGCCGGGCACTAATTGATCTTTGGTGAGGTTATTCCTTTTCAGGGTCATGGCGCAGACTTTGAAGCTTGCTTTGTTATCGGCAATGAGTTGCTCTACAGCGGCCTGTTGCGAAGAGTGGCCCTTGACTACCAGGTCGAGCCCCTGGCCATACACCACAACTTCCAATTTCGCTTCCGGTGAAGCGCCTTTGATGAGTCCAATTTCGCGGGTGACCGCCTGTTGGTTGACGGTATCCTTGCTGGACATATCGAATACCACTTTGTAATTTTTTTCCTGTGCATGAACAGACACAATGATTACCAGGGTAAAGAGGTACAAAATGCTTTTTTTCATAGAACAAGATTTAAGTCATATATAGTATTGATAACAATCAGTTTAAAAATACTCATATTTCGATGGGATTCATACTACCTTTGTCCGGAAATTTATACAGCTTAATAGTCAATGTTTAAACAATTCACGGCAGCGGTATTTCTGATTGCGTTTTCTGCGCAGATATTCAGCAAAGCTGTGATTGTTGTCAACTTCTACGCTAACCAAGCATACATTGCTAAAACCCTCTGTATCAACAAGGCCAACCTCAAAATGCGTTGTTGCGGCAGATGCCAGCTTTCCAAAAGACTGAAACAGGAAGACAACAAGGAGAGGCAAAACCCCAACCTGAAAATTGAAAAGGGTAATGAAGTGATCTCTTCAAAATCTTTTTTTGCCAGTTACCAGTTTCAAGAAGTGAATGCAGGGGTAGACGTCTATCCTGATTACAAGGCTCATAAATTGGTCGATCGATCACAGGCTGTCTTTCATCCTCCTACTGCGTAGCCTTCTTCTCTCTATTAGCTATAGATAAATTTCTCACACGTATTACACCGGCTGAATTAGCCGGATGATATGTCATTTACCCAACTCATCAACCAATATGAAAAAGACATTACTCATCATAGTTTTCATAACTGCCGGCTTGAACAGTTTCGCTTGTGATATCTGCGGATGCGGAGGCGGTAATTTTTATATGGGCCTGCTGCCTCATTTCAAAAGCAAATTCATCGGTCTTCGTTACCATTATATGAATTACAATACACGGCTCGCAGCAGACTCTTCGCAGTTCAGCAGAAATTTTTACAACACCGTTGAAGTCTGGGGCGGTTTGAATGCAGGCAGGCACTGGCAATTACTGGGCTTTATACCTTATCACCTCAACAAGCAGATTGATGACGACGGCATTAGTCATCGAAACGGCGTGGGCGATATTACCCTGCTTGCCAATTATCAGGTGTTGCACAAAATGACCAGGGGAAACAGGAGGGGTACGGAGCAGCAACTGTGGATCGGCGGTGGCGTAAAGCTGCCTACCGGCACCTTCGGTGTGAATGTCAAAGACCCCAACCTTACTGTAAGAGATGTGAATGCACAATTGGGAACCGGCAGTATCGATTTCCTGTTCAATGCCATTTATAACGTGCGTGTTGGCAACTGTGGCGTGAATACCATCGCCAGTTACAAACTCAATACGGCTAAAGATGCTTATCGTTTCGGAGATAAGCTAACCGTCAACAGCATTGCTTTTTACAGTTTCCCTGTTGGTAAAGAAATCAACCTGCTACCCAATATCGGAGCCATGTATGAGTATACGGCAGGCGATGTGCTCCATCGCCAACCGGTAGATGCAACAGGAGGATATATCGCCACTGCTTCTGCCGGTGTGGAAATGAACCTGCAACGTTTTACAGTTGGTTTGAATGCACAGGCGCCTTTCAGTCAACGCTATGCCGATGGCCAAACCAGGTTAAACTGGAGAGGAAATTTGCATGTATCGGTTACACTGTAGCAACCTTTGATCAGAAAGCAACAGCGAAGCATCTATGAGTTTGGAGGCTTCGCTGTTATATCCAGATTATGGCCAAACATCTTAACACTTTATTTACTGGCATTAACTTCATATTAACCTTAGATTGAATGTTTTCAGTAGGCCATATCTAAGCCTTATGAAACATTATTTACTCCTACTAGCGCTATTATGCTGGAGTCCATTTCTCGTACAGGCACAAATTCCGGATAGCAGTTTTTCTACACACAATGACAGCACTATTACACGAAGAACAATCCGCTTAGGGAAATATTTTCGGGAGGTTTATACATTGAATGGTGAAAAGCTGAATAAAAGATCAGTAGTGTCTATCCTAAAAAATTACCCGGGCTCCGCTGATGAAATGAAAGCATATTCCCGCAATGGCCATGCGCTTTCTGTCGCGTGGCCAGTTGTTATTACTGCTTTCCTTGCAACCTGCATACAGCTCAGCAATCAAAACAATTCCCCTGGCAATGCTTTCGATAAGGCACCAGTTCCTATCACTATTTTATTAGGATCGTTAATAGGATCAGGCATCATATCCCTCAACAGAGATCATCACTTAAAAAAAGCAATTAAAGTCTACAATAGTCATAAGGAAAAATTTTAATGCCTTATTTGCAGGATTCATAATGGAGTCGTAATTTTATACAGAGCCCCCTGCTCAAATGACAACCTGATGAAAAAAATCTTTTCCGCAGCAGTATTGTTATGGGCATTGGCTTCCTGCTCTAAATCTGATGTACAGGCACCCCCCGCCCCTCCTGCTGTCGCTCAAAAACCATCTGGGCCTAATGCTGGGAATTTTAGTTCCGACAGGGTTCATAACCTTAACATTGTTTATTTCGTTCCCAGCGATGTAGATACCATCAAGGGGTATATCCAACGTTTGAGTGCTTTGCTGTTATACGATCGCAACTGGTTCAAATCGGAAATGCTACGCAACGGATATGGCGACAAAACTTTTGGATTACTCGCCGACCCTTCTACGCAACTCATCAAGATCATCACGATTTATGACAGGAATCCGAAAAGTATGTTCCCTTCTTCAGGTTCAGAAAGCGGTCGAAACATGGTATTGGAGATCAATAGTTATTTTAAGGACCATCCGCTGGATAAAACAAGTGAATGCACCCTGGTAATTACACCAGCTTATACATATGATGCGAGTGGTGAGCCAGATGGCCCTCCTTTCTATGGATTGGGAAGATGGGCCTTTGCATTGGACTATCCCGACTTTAACATCCAATACCTGGGACAAAAAAATATGCTTGGAAAACGTCTGACCAAATGGTTTGGCGGAATGACCCATGAATTGGGACACGGATTGGGCCTGGCTCACAACTATTCGAAAATGAGCGAAGTGAATCCACTGGGAATAACACTGATGGGAGCTGGGAACAACACCTTCGGACAATCACCTACTTTCTTATCAGCCGCCGATTGTGCGGTATTAAACGTAAACCAGGTATTCAATACAGATGCCAAAACTTATTATGGTCCGGTCAAAGCATTCATTACCAGTATCAACGCTTCTTACAATGCAACAAAAGGAGCGATTGTACTTTCAGGAAAATTCAACGCAGATGTACCCGTGACCGATGTAACCTATTTTAATGACCCGAACGTAAATAACGAAGGTACCGGGGCAAATACGGACTACAATGCTATTGCGTGGGAATCGAAACCCATAGGTACCGACAGTTTTTATGTAGAAATGAAAATATCCGACCTGGAACACAAAGAAGACAGCATACCTTATGAGTTGAAAGTAAAACTGATACACCAGAACGGAAACATCACTGAAACCATCTATACATATACTTTCAAGAATGGTGTTCCTGTCATGAACTTTAGTACTGTTAATGAGATCAGCAAGCAAGGCTGGTCTGTTAAAAGTTTCAGTTCACAAGAAACTGCGGCAGATAACGGAGCTGCCATTAATGTTATAGACAACAATCCAGCTACCTACTGGCACTCGCGATGGTCGAACGATCCAGCGCCCTTCCCCGATACGATCACCGTTGACATGGGGCAGACACAAAAAGTCAATGGTTTTACTTTTCTCCAAAGACAATCCCTGATCAGATCGATAAAAGACCTGGAAATACAATACAGCACTGATGGTAACAATTTTTCCAGTGCAGGCAATTTCGTAGCAGCCAATAATACTGGCACACAGAACTTCTCATTTGCTGCTCCTCTGACATTCAGGTATTTCAGGGTTATCGTCAAATCGGCATACGATGGAAACATGTACGCCTGCTTTGCCGAAATAGGCATGTTCTGAAGCGGAAGTATGAAAGGATTTTACTATTTTTAAGTAATCCTTATCTAAACTCTACGCTATGATGACCTCTGCTGCTTTCCGCCGTTTAGGCGTTACCCTTTTTTGTGGATTTCTCTCGATTGCTATTTTTGCTCAAAATACTACTGTCACCGGTAAGGTTTCCGGCGATGGTACTCCTTTATCTGGCGCTACCGTAAGCACCGGTACCAAAAGCACTTTGGCCGATGCCAATGGTGTTTTTACGCTGAGCCTGAAACCAGGCACTTATACCATCCGTGTTTCTTATGTAGGCTATAAGCCTGTCACCAGGAACATCACTGTTCAGTCCGGACAATCCACATCGCTCGACTTTTCCCTTGAGCGTGGTGAAGCTACCAACCTCAATGAAGTAGTGGTACTGGGCTCGCGTTCGCGCCTTCCGCGAAGCAATACTGCTACTCCGGTACCGGTAGACGTGTTTTCTGTAACGGAACTCACTGCAACCGGACAGGTAGAACCTACACAGATGCTCAACCTGGTGGCACCTTCTTTCAATTCATCGCGACAAACCATTTCCGATGGTACCGATCATATTGATCCGGCTACGCTTCGCGGACTGGGTCCCGACCAGGTACTGGTGCTGATGAATAGCAAACGAAGGCACAACTCTGCACTCATCAATATCAATGGAACCATTGGCCGCGGATCGGTGGGTACCGACATGAACTCTTTGCCCACTTCAGCCATCGACCGTATTGAAGTGTTGCGTGATGGCGCAGCCTCGCAGTATGGCTCTGATGCCATTGCGGGTGTGGTGAATGTGGTATTGAGAAGATCGAAAGGCACTACCATTACTTCACAGATTGGCCAACAATACCAGGGCGATGGTAAAGTGGCCCAGTTGGGTATCTATCATGGCTTCAATATCAAAAACGGTTACCTGGGTATTGCTGCCGACCTGCGATACAGGGGCGCTACCAACCGGGCGGGTTACTATACCGGACCCGTATATACAAACTGGAACGTAGGCAGGAACAGCGGAGAGTCCGACGCTGCTTATATAGCACGCCGCACTGCTTTGTACAACCAGGATCAGGCTTCAATAAGCCAATACGGATTCGACAGGAACAATAACATGGCCATCGGTAACTCATTGTTGCGCAACGCCCAGCTGATGGTCAACGGCGGGTTCTATATCAATAAGCAAACAGAATTTTATTACAGCGCGGGCGCCAGCTACCGCAAAGGAGAAGCTGCCGGTTTTTACCGTTATCCTTTCCAGAAATCACAGGTCATTCCTGAATTATATCCCAACGGTTTTTTGCCGCAGATACTTTCAGAGATATGGGATAAGTCGGTGATGGCAGGTATCAAATTCAATACGAACGATTGGGCATGGGATATCAGCAACACATATGGCGGCAACTCTTTCCGTTTCGATGTAGCCAATTCAAACAATGCCACACAATATGCCATGACCACCAGCGCTCCCACCAAATTCTATGCGGGTAAGCTGGGCTTCAACCAGAATACATTCA
The DNA here is from genome assembly GCF_900106985.1 of Hydrobacter penzbergensis. Taxonomy (NCBI): domain Bacteria; kingdom Pseudomonadati; phylum Bacteroidota; class Chitinophagia; order Chitinophagales; family Chitinophagaceae; genus Hydrobacter; species Hydrobacter penzbergensis. Next base: position 260,776 of record NZ_FNNO01000002.1, read on the forward strand.
ATGTAGATATAACGAAAGACCTGGGCGCCATCATGGGTATGGAACGTGCCAACTTAGGTTTGGGTGCTGAATGGCGTACCGATTTTTATAAGATCACTGCGGGTGAAGAGGCTTCCTGGAAAAACTATGATCCATCTTCCGGTAAAGCCGGCGGCGCGCAGGTATTCCCCGGTTACCAGCCTGCCAATGAAGTAAATGCTACCAGGACCGTACTCGGCGCCTATGCCGATTTTGAAGCAGATATTACCCATAAATGGCTGGCCGATGTAGCTGCAAGATTAGAGAACTACAGCGATTACGGTACCAATATTGCCGCCAAGCTGGCCATGCGTTATAAACTCAGTGATGTAGTAAGTTTACGCGGTGCCATCAGTAATGGTTTCAGGGCTCCTTCTATACACCAGCGTTATTTCAGCGCCGTGTCTACTTTATTTGTGAACGTCGGAGGCACACTTACTCCCAGACAAGTGGGTACTTTCCGCAACAACAGCGATGTGGCGCAGGCATTCGGTATTCCTTCGCTCGATGCAGAGAAATCGATCAACGGAAGCCTGGGTATTACACTCAAACCGGCGAATAATTTCTCTGTTACCATTGATGGATATTATATTCGCATCGATAACCGCATTGTGTATACCAGTCAGTTTACCCGCAGCAACCCTGTGGTGAATACTATCCTCACTCCCTACCCCGATGTGAACGCTGCACAATTCTTTACCAATGCAGTGAACACAGAAACCAGGGGTATTGATGCGGTATTGTCGTACAGGCCACGGATGCGAAAAGGCTCTTCACTGGAACTTTCACTGGCGGGTAATTACAACCGTACATTGGTTGTAGGCCCCATCAAAGGCACCGATAAGATCCCTGCAGACCAGTTTGGCAATGTGTTGTTCAGCCGCCAGGAAAAATCAAGACTGGAAGAGTCACAACCCCGCAGCAAAGTGAGCATCTCCGGCAATTACAAAGTAGGCAAATTCGGCACCATGATACGCTTCACCCGTTATGGCGAAGTATATACCAGAGATGCAGCCGACCCCGGACTGGATGAATCATTCGGCGCCAAGATCGTATCGGACCTGAGTGTATCGTATAAAGTGGCCAAATCATTAACAGCTACACTTGGCGCGAACAACGTGCTCGACACCTATCCAGATAAACTACAAGTGGTGAATGTGCCGGTTCCCGGAAGTGTTGGGCCTTTCCTGGATAACAGCAGCTTCGGCAGGTTTGTCTACAGCCGCAATGCTACCCAGTTTGGTTTCAACGGCGGATACTATTACCTGAACCTAACGCTTAATTTTTAATAGAAGCCATATCAATCACAAAACGATATCGCACATCGCCTTTGAGCAGTCGCTCATAAGCTTCGTTGAGCTGTTGTATGTTGATCAGTTCTATATCTGCAGTGATGTTGTGTTTGGAACAGAAATCAAGCATCTCCTGTGTTTCTTTGATACCGCCGATGAGTGAACCTGCCAGGCTTCTCCTGTGCAACACTACATTGAACGGCAATATCGGGAGTGGCTGTTCGGGTAATCCTACCAGCACCATAGTGCCATCCAGCTTCAGCAAGGGCAGGTATGCATTGATGTCGTGCACAGCAGATACGGCATCCAGTATAAAATGAAAAGTTTTCACGTGCTTGTTCATCTGCTCTTTGTCATTCGATAATACTACTTCATCTGCACCCAATCGCTTCGCATCTGCGGCTTTACCAGCCGATGTAGTGAACACCACAACTTCAGCACCCATGGCTTTAGCTATTTTGATGCCCACGTGTCCGAGGCCGCCTACTCCTATCACGCCTACTTTCTTGCCTGGCCCTACCTTCCAGTGATTCAATGGTGAATAAGTAGTGATACCTGCACAGAGCAGAGGTGCAGTAGCTGCCAGGTCGAGGTTTTCGGGTACACGCAATACAAAATGTTCGTCTACCACGATGCTTTCGGAATACCCGCCATAAGTGGGTGTGCCTAGGTGTTTATCAGGACTGTTATAAGTGCCTACCAGCCCTACATCGCAATACTGCTCAAGACCTTCTTTACAATGCTCACACTCTCCGCAGGAATCTACCATACAACCTACCGCAGCGAGGTCGCCCACTTTGAATTTGCTCACGTGATCGCCTACACGGGTTACTTTTCCTACAATTTCATGACCGGGCACCACGGGGTAAACAGTGCCGCCCCACTCGTTCCGTGCGGTGTGCAGGTCAGAGTGACAAATACCGCAATAGAGAATTTCGATCTCTACATCGTGCGGTGTTGGCTGCCTGCGCTGGATATTCATTGATTTCAAAGGCGCTTCGGCCGCTTCAGTACCATAAGCTTTTACATTCTTCGTTTGCATATTGTTTATCTTTTAGCTAAGGGGTTTAAATAATAATCAGTTACCGGTTCTCCGTTCCAGTTCTTCGGGATAGCGTTCTCCCTGTATGGCAATATTGGCAGCCGCATTTTCAATAGGCACAGTGGTATCTACGCGGTGTTGGTAAAACAGATCGATGGCCTCTACTTTCAATCCGCTCTTGCCGAGCTTTCGTTTTTGCATTGTATTTGCCATATCACTTGTATTGGAGTTTACAATATGGACGCAAAGTTCAACAGCCAATGATTGCCGGTTATTACGCGAATCAATCCATGCTTTACAAAATTCAAACTCCTTTACAATTACAAGGTACTGATTACTTCCACTTTACCCTCATCCACCACTTTTTCGGCTGCCTTGTAAATGAGGCGTTTACTTCCCCGGAATAACACTACCAGGGCCGTTAGCGTACAGGTGGCCATTACACCGGTCATGGGTAAGGGAGTATGATTATGTAAAAGGCTCACCAGGGCCGAGGCGCCCGCACCAATGCTCATTTGAATAGCGCCCAACAAAGCCGAAGCGCTGCCAGCATTATGTCCGAATAGTGCAAGGGAAAGCGCAGAAGCATTGGGAAAGATAAAACCCTGGCAACTCAGGAAAAGGAAAATGAGAAAGATGATGAGGAACACTTCATCCCAACCCAGCAGGGTGATAACAACCAATAACAATCCGACTACACACTGGCAACGCAAAGCCCCGTTGATGATCTGTTCGTTGTTGTAATTTTTCAATAATACATTGTTGATCTGGCTTGCACCGATCAATCCCATGGCGATGAGCGCGAATATCCATCCATACTGCTTTTCACTTACTTTGAATATTTCCATGAACACATAAGGCGATCCGCTGATGTACGCATAGAGTCCCGCATTGGATACGGCCCCTGTGAATGCATAAGTGGCGAACTGCGGGTGGCGGATGATACCATAAAAATTTTTAATGATGGGTTCCGGTTTCAAAGAAAAGTTGGGATCGGGTTGTTTGCTTTCCGGCAATAAATAATAGATCCCGGCAAGGATGAAGAGCGCAATATAAATGAGTATGATAAATACATAGCGCCAGCCCAATACGGCGGTAACATATCCTCCCAATGTAGGCGCTACAATGGGCGATACGGCCACCACCAACATCAGCGTGGAAAATATTTTGGCATTCTCTTTCACTTCAAACAGGTCGCGTACCATGGCCCTTGCCGCTACCATGCCCACACAACCGCCCAGGGCCTGCAAAAGCCTGAGTGCGATCAGCCCCTGCACCGATCCAACCATAACGCAGCCCACAGATGCCAGCAGGTAAATACTCAAGCCAAGGTACAAGGGCTTTTTCCTGCCAAAACGTTCCAGCAAAGGACCGTACAGCAATTGTCCCGCTGAGATGCCAATGAAAAAACTCGAGAGCGACAGCATTACCTGCGATACGGAAGTATGCAATCCTTTTGCAATGGCCGGGAACGCCGGCAGGTACATATCAATAGAAAAAGGGCCAATAGCCGTGAGCAGGCCCAGCACAAGAATGAGGTAAATTTTTTTATTGGGTACACTAGGTTCCAGGCTGTTCTTCATATCATAAAGATAGAAAATCAAATCTTGCCTGTTCCAGGTGTATTTTAATGCAGTTTGTTTTTCAATATCTTTTCCATAACCTGTTCTTTCTGTTGTCTTGCCACCGGTACGCGGAAGCGGTCTATTTGCAGCAGGTTGCCTTCTACCGCCTGTATCCTATCGAGGTTCACCAGGTAAGACTTATGTGTTTGCGCGAACTGTTGTGCCGGCAACGACGTCGCCATCGTTTTCAACGTAGAACGGATCATGATCTTCCGGTCGGGCAACTGTATGGAGAGGTAGTTTTCCAATGCCTCAACAAAAAGTATTTCATTGAAAACAAGTTTCTCCAAGCGGGTATCTGTTTTTACAAACAGGTACCCGGCATCGTTAGATTGTTGCAGCCGGAAATAATCGTAGGCTTTATTGGCGGCTTTCAGGAAACGTTCGAAGGAAATAGGTTTGAGCAGGTAATCCAATATATCCAGTTCATACCCTTCCAAAGCGTATGCTTCATAAGCCGTAGTGAATACCACTTTAGGTGCGATTGGATTCATTTTCAGGAACTCAATGCCGCTGAGCAGGGGCATATTGATATCGAGGAACAGCAGGTCGGCGTGTTGCCGGCGGAGTAATTGGTTCAGTTGCATGGCGTCTTCACAAACCGCTACCAGTTCCAGGAAATCTATTTTCTCCGCATAGCCGCGAAGTCCTTTCCTGGCCATCGGTTCATCGTCGGTAATGATGCATTTCAGTTTCATGGTCATTAGCTCAGTAATAAGTTCAGGGACGCGGTATAATTGTCGTTGTTTCTCCGGCACGACAACTGGTGTTTGCCCGGGTAAAGCAATGCAAGCCTGCGGCGTAAATTTTCAATACCAATCCCGGTAGCTATTTTTTTTACCGGCAGGTGCTCGGGTAAAGAATTACACACTTCCAGCAGGATGTTATCATTCTCTTTCTGCAACCGGATGGATAAGTGATAGTTCCCTCCTACATATTTGAATGCATTTTCAATCAGCGGGAGAAATAACAACGGGTACACCTGTTCTCCGTTCAAGTGCTCATCGAAGTCAACCTGTAAACGCAACCGCTCCGACGACCGCGCTTGTTGCAGCTCAATGAAATTGCGGAGATAATCTATTTCCTGTTTTATGGGCACCATCTGTTGCTGGTCGTACAACTGGTAGCGCAGCAGGCCGGAAAATTTCTCAATGCTTTTCTTGGCATCTGCTACGCTCTCATCCATCTGGAAATAGATCGTGTTCAATGCATTGAATAAAAAATGCGGGTGGTATTGCGCTTTCAGGAACTTGAGTTCGGTTTGCAACTGGTCGTTCGTCATTTTTTCCAGTTGCAATTGATTGTCTACATACGCCTGTAATAGTTTGTTACTCCTCACCACCATGTAGTAAATGAGTGAAAACAATAAGGGAATGATATTGATGGTGGCAAAATCGCCCCAGGAAAGGCCATCATCCGTGAGTGCAGCCATTGGCGTGAAGATGGCATTCGATGAGACCAGTACATATAAGAACACCCAACCCAATTCACCCATCACTGTTTTATAGCTGATGGGCTTGCTCAACTTTCGATCGAACCTGTCGAGCATTTTCCTGAAAATGAACACCGTTACAAAGCTCATGATAATACAACAAGTAATTTCGATGGCATTCACTCTCCAATCGCGTTGCCAGAACTTGAAGCCGGTGATGCTATCATCCAGTATCCTCAAGGTGATATAGACGAGTAAGCCATAGCAGCCGGGGAACAGATATTTCCAGAAGAATTTCATCTTTCACAAATTACAACATTATCAGGCGATTGCTTCCAACGTCGGCTTTACAGTGACTTGTTGTTCAGGCGCTGCTACTGTTTTTTTCTTTTCAATAGGTTCTTTCATCCCAAATAAGAACCGCATCACCCGGTAAGGTCTGATGAACAGATGGAACAGGCAGACGCAGATACCAAAAGTCACTGCTACAATGAAAAAATACTTTGCCTCTATCGTGTCCTTTAACTGTACCACATAATAGGCCAAAATCACAATCACTGTCTGGTGCAGAATATAAAAAGGATACACTGCCTGATTAATATAAGTAAGTGCTTTGTGTGGCCTGTTCAGGTATTTCTTACCATAACCTACCAACGCCAACACCCATGACCAGGCAATAATAGGATATAATGCGAGGTAGCAGTAAGTTAAGGGTTGCTCTTTCCAGTTTGCCCACAGGTCGGAAGGTTCTACGTTGTTCCACCGCAGATAATTGATCGACACAATAGAAAGAAACGCAACCAATAAAGACAAGCGACGGTTTCTTTCGATGGCATTCATCAATAAAGGATTGCTGATGCAAATAAAGCCGGAAAGCACGAACAGGAACCAATAAGGCAGGTAAGCCAGATCGTTTACCAGGTCGTTGGTTTCGGGATATCGCAATATGAGCGAAGTGAAAACCAATATAGCAGGCAGGCAAAGCAGGTACATTCTTTTGCCCTGCGACAGCCAGGTGGTAACTTCAGCAAACTTTTTTCCCCGGGGAGATATGATCCAGGCGAAGAGTGGCGCTGCCAGCAGGTCGTACACGAACAGGTACAGGATGAACCAAAGATGGTGCCAGCTGAGGTTCCCTTTCGGGTAAGGGATGCCCTTGAAGATAGAAGGATAGAAATCAAAGAAATTCCCCTTGAAGCCTTGTGTGAGCCTTTCCATATACACCTGAGGCGGAACGATTACCAACATGCCAAACAAGAGCGGCACCATCAGTCGCTGAAAACGCATGCCAACAAATTGTTTCCCGCTTTTGCGCTGCATGATAAAATAAGCAACAGCCCCTGAAATAAAGAACAACAAATGCATACGAAACCGGCTTAGCCAGAAAGTAAATTCGAGGTAGAGGTTGCTGGTTTCTTTGTTCTTGATATGCCATGAACTTTCAGCGGCAAATGGCTGGGCAGCATGAAAGAACAGTACGCCAATGATGGCCAGCAGACGTAGCCAATCTAAATAACTCTGGCGGGAAATCGTTTGCATACAATGAATTTTATGCTAAACTAAAATCCCCTGCTGCCCGCTAAAATATCTGTGACATAAGGGTGAAAATGAGTGACGAATGTCGGTTTTAATAGTACGTACAATCAGGCAACAATAAAATAACATTCCCGCAGGATATGCGGAATTGCTTTTTGTTTTAATATTTTTTATATCTTTTCCCACAGAACCTCCGGGTTCTTTATAACCTGCATTTTTATTTTTTATCTAAAACCCATTGCCAAATGAGAACACGATTCTGCATTGCTAGAATGCTCGTGGTGTTAACGCTGCTATGGGGCTTAGCATCCACGGCTATGGCACAGAACCGGCAGATCGCCGGTACTGTAACCGATGCCAAAGGACGAGCCCTGCAGGGTGTTTCCGTCTCCGTTGCCGGAACAAACACCTTTACCACAACAGACGCCAACGGAAAATTCACCCTCTCTCTTAAAAAGCCCGACGACCAGGTCTCTTTCGCGTATGTAGGCTATGTTACGAAGAAAGTAGCGCCGGGCACACAATCACAACTGTCGGTAGTACTGGCCGAAGACGAAAGCACAACCAGCGAAGTAGTGGTTACCGGTTACACCGCACAACGTAAAAAAGACATCACGGGTGCGGTAACCGTAGTCAATGCCAAACAGCTCACTTCCGTGCCTGCTGCTTCTGTAACACAGATGTTACAGGGCCGCGCTGCCGGTGTGAACGTGGGTAACGACAATTCACCGGGCGGCGGTACCATGGTGCGTATCCGCGGTTTCGGTACAGTAAACAACAACAGTCCGTTGTACATTATCGACGGTGTACCTACACAAGGAACCCTGAACCAGATCAACCCGAACGACATCGAAAGCATGCAGGTACTGAAAGATGCCTCTTCGGCTTCCATCTATGGCGCCAGGGCCGCGAACGGCGTGGTGATCATCACCACCAAAAAAGGTAAACCAGGCGAATCGAACATCAACTTCGATTATTATACAGGCTCTCAAAGACCCGATAAAATGCTCAACCTGCTGAATACGCAGGAACTGGGTCAATACCTCTACCTGGCCGACCTGGGTGCAGGCAAGAACCCCTCTGTTACTTCCCCTTCGGCGCAGTACCGTTTCGGTCCGAACGGAGAAGAAACCATTGCCGATTATATTTATCCCAATGTCTTCGGTACACTTCCTTCCAATTACACGTATACCAATGACATCGCCAATCCGCAGTTGGGTAAAACAGCCTTCAACATTACCAAGGCCAACAAAGATGGTACCGACTGGCAGAACGTGATCTTTGGTCCGGCTACCATTTCCAACTACCAGTTGGGTGCTACCGGCGGTGGCAAGAGCGGCCGTTATGCGATCTCCGGTAATTATTTCGATCAGAAAGGTATCCTCAAGTACACCAAGTACAAGCGTTATTCTGTAAGGGCCAATACTGAATTCACCAAAGGCATCATGACTTTCGGCGAAAACCTTACGGTAGCCTATGATGAAAGACAGGGTATCGACAACAACAACGAGTCCAACCCCATCATGTTCGCCATTCGTGTGCACCCCATCATACCGGTGTTCGATATTACCGGCGGTCCACCCGAGTTGGGCGGAACCAACACTTCTCCTTACAATGGCTTCGCGGGCAGCCGGGGTAGCAACCTGGGTAATGCGCCCAACCCCTTTGCACGTTTGTATCGCGAGAAAGATAACATCACCAAGGGCATCCACATTTTCGGTAACGTGTTTGCAGAACTGCAACTCACCAAGAACCTGAAAGCAAGGTCCAGCCTGGGTGTGGAGATCAATCAATACAACCGCAATGAATATTTCCATCGCGATATTGAAGCGGCCGAGCCCCGGAATACCAACAGCCTGAACGTGATCAATTCTGTAGACCGGTCTCTCACCTGGTTCAATACATTGAACTACAACAAAGCTTTCGGCGATCACCTGTTGAATGTACTCGTAGGTACTGAAGCGGTGAAAACCTATGCTGCCACTACCGTTGCCAGCAGGAGCGGTTTTGCATTCGATGACCTCGACTACCGCTACCTCGATGCAGGTTCTGCATCAGGCCTCAGCAACAGCGGTGCAGGCGCTACGCGAAGCGCGCTGTTCTCTCAGTTCGGTAAAGTGAACTATTCTTACAAAAACACTTACCTCGCCGATTTCACTTTACGCCGCGACGGTTCTTCCCGTTTCTCTGAAAGCAACCGTTATGGTATTTTCCCGGCGTTCTCTTTGGGTGTGCGCCTCACCGAGTTTCCCTTTATGCAAAAACTGCGTTTCGTGAACGACCTGAAAGTTCGCGGCGGTTGGGGAAGAACCGGAAACCAGCTCATCCCCAATGTGTACAACGCTTATACTTTGTACGCATCCGATCCCAACAACAATGCATATGATATCAATGGTACCGGATCATCCATCGTGGGTGGCTTCAGCCTGGTACAGTTTGGTAACCGCAACGGTAAGTGGGAAACCACCACTTCCACCAACGTGGGTTTCGATGCGTCGCTGTTGAATAACCAGATGGATGTTGTGTTCGACTGGTATACCCGCACCACATCCGACATGCTGGCGCAGATTGCTATGCCACGCACCATGGGAACGGCTACCATTCCTTACACCAATATCGGTGAGATGCGCAACACAGGTTTCGACCTGGGTATCAACTACAAGAATAAGATCGGTAATTTCCGTTACCAGGTTGGCGCCAGCATCAGCCATTACAAGAATGAAGTAATCAAACTCAACGATGATCCCAATGCAACATTGTTTGGTTTCAGTACACGTCTCCCGCCCATCTCCGCTACTAAAAGAGGTCTGCCTATTGCCGGCTTCTACGGTTATATTGTAGATGGTGTGATCAAAGACGATGCAGAAGCCGCTACCGCGCCTAAATTCGGCACCTATACCCGTGCAGGAACCTTTAAGTTCAGGGATGTGAATGGCGATGGCGTGATCACTGCTGCCGACCGTACCATACTGGGTAATCCGCATCCGGATTTCACTTACGGACTGAACCTGAATGTAGGATATAAGAACTGGGATCTGACTGTATTCGGACAGGGATCGCAGGGCAATAAGATATTCAACTATGTAAGGTACTGGACCGATTTCAATACGTTCCAGGGTAACCGTTCCAAAGACATCCTGTACAATTCCTGGAAGAAGCAGGGCGATATAGCCAAACTGCCCCGCCTGAATTCAGGAGATGCGACCAGTCAGCAAGTGTCTTCTTATTTTATCGAAGACGGTTCTTACATGCGCATCAAGAATATCCAGCTCACTTATACCATACCTTCTTCCTGGCTGAAGCGGGTGGGTCTCACCAGCGGACAGATCTATATACAGGGTCAGAACCTGTTCACCATCACCAAGTACACAGGACTGGATCCTGATATCAACCTGAGAACTTCCGGAAACGATAACCAGGATATCCACATGGGTATCGATGAAGGCGCTTATCCGGTTGCCAAATCTTACCTGGTAGGTGTGCGTATCGGTTTTTAACCCATTGACTTAAACTTTTATCAATCATGAAAAAAATATTCATCATCACCTTAGCGATTGCAGTAGCAGGTACTTCCTGCTCCAAGAGCTTCTTCGATCTCAAGCCGCAGGGTCGTGCATCGGTAGACCAGCTGAGCAATAAGAACGGGGTGAACGGTTTGCTCATCGGCGCCTATTCGCTGATGGATGGCGTAGGAGCCGGTAATGTGGGGCGTACTTCCGCCATCTCCAATTATGTGTTTGGTGGTATCACCAGCGGTGATGCCGTAAAAGGCACCGATGCCGGCGACCAGCCCGAACAGTCATTCATTGAACAATACAACTGGCTGGCCGATAACTCTTATTTCCTGGGCAAATGGCAGCACGCTTATGCCGGTGTTTCACGTTGCAATGAAGTGATACAGATCGTGAACAGCAAAGCAGTAACAGATATGACCGATGCCGAGAAAACACAGGTGGTTGCGGAAGCGCGCTTCCTGAGAGGGCATTATCATTTTGAAGCCAAGAAAATGTGGAATATGGTTCCCTATATCGATGAAACGATCTACAACAGGGATGATCCCAATTCCACCAAAGTGCCCAACAATGTAGACATCTGGCCCAAGATCGAAGCCGATTTCGATTTTGCCGCCAAGAACCTGCCTGCCGTACAATCGCAGAAAGGAAGGGCTACCAAGTGGGCAGCGGAAGCATACCTGGCCAAAGCTTATGTGTTCCAGAAAAAATGGGCGCAGGCAAAAGTGTTGTTGTTAGATATTTTGCAGAATTCGGGTAAAAAACTCATGGCCAATTACCATGATAATTACCGCACAATTACCAACAACAACGCCGAATCTATTTTCGAGGTGGAGTTCTCTGTGAACGACGGAACCACCGGTAACAACGGTAACCAGGGCGATAACCTCAACTGGCCTTATTCTTCCACTGCACCGGGAAGGGGTTGTTGCGGTTTCTACCAGCCTTCTCATAACCTGGTGAATGCTTTCCAGACCGATCCCGTTACGGGGTTGCCCATGATCGGCGCTGCTGCCGACGGAACGCAGGATACTTTCAACAAGATCGACCTGCCTAACGATGAAGGCATCAAGAGCAGTGATCCGTTCACACTCGACAAAACGATAGCAGTAGATCCGCGACTCGACTGGACCGTAGGCCGCCGCAGCGTGAGCTTCCTCGACTGGGGTCCGATGCCCGGTTCCAGTTGGATCAGGGACCAGAACTATGCAGGTCCTTTTACCGGTAAAAAATGGATGTACTACCTGGCTGAAGAAAACAGCAGTACGCATTCCACCAACCGCCGCAGTGTGAACAACAACTACCGTTTACTGAAACTTTCGCATGTGATCCTCTGGCTGGCTGAGTGCGAAGTGGAGCTCGGCAACCTGGGTTCTGCGGAAGGTTATGTGAACATGATCCGCAGCCGTGCCAAAGCAGGTTCCGTGCAGGACGCTTCTGTTACTTATAAAGTAGAGCCGTATGTAGTGGGTACTTTTGTTGCAAATGGCGCTGATTATGCCAGGAATGCTGTGCGCATGGAAACGAGGCTGGAGTTTGCAATGGAAGGTCATCGTTTCTTCGACCTGGTTCGTTGGGGTATTGCAGAGAAATACCTGAACAAATATGTACAGGAAGAATCTGTTCCCGGTACAGAACCTTCGGGCAGGCATTTCAACAAACGCACTTACCTCTCGGGAAAAGTGTTCACTTCCAAGAACAATTATTTCCCTATTCCGCAGGATGAGATCCTGAACTCACAAAAAGATGGTAAGCCAACCCTGGTACAGAATCCGGGCTATTGATTGATCCATTATTATGAACTAAAAGAAGCCGGGAGTCAACTCCCGGCTTCTTTGTTTGGGGGCTTTGTTTCAAGGCCAATGGGAACCACATCTGTCAGTTCGAGAGACACCACCATTTTTTGGGTGGCACTTTTGTATTTTTTGAAATGTGCGGTTTGTAAATGTGCTTTGTACGCCTCTTCATTGGCATATATTTCAAGCACAGTCACATGGGTGGGGTTGTTTTTGTCATACACTGCATACAACGTGAGCACGCCGGGTTCCAGGCGCACGGCTGCTTCAATGCCTTCTTTGAGGGCCGCTCTGTAATTTTCCAACTGCGTACTGTCTACTACAATTTTTGCCAGGCGTATCATACGGTCTTTTTTTTGTGCAGAAACGGTTGTGTATGAAAATACAGTGAGCATGCAAACAGCAGTCAGTAAATAATACCAACGGCGTATGTTTCTATGGGTATGAGTAATGGAGTTGATTATCATGCCAGTTTGTTTTAGTTCGTCTTGTACCTGTAAAATTCAAAAGAAAATACAAAGAGTTGTTTACAAACTTCAATCTATCGATTACAAAATTCAAATCATGATTGGCTAAAAATAAAGAATGACCCTTGTGCAGGGTCATTCACGCATAGAAATGCTGCTTTAAATACGCACACTGAGGTTTAAATTATTTTTTCGATCCGGTAAAAGTACCTGCCCAGGTAGCGCTTGCGGCCCCAGTAACCGGTATACCACCGAAATTACCACTCACAGAACCGGTATTGTTGACCATTACCAGTGTTCCGTTCAGGAAGCTGTTGGCGAAGGCGGCGGCTGATGCAGAAGTGCTGATCATAGTGTTCAGGGCGCCACTTGCATTGACTGTTCCAACGAATACAAATGTCTGGCCAACGATTACAGACGATGTAATGGTGCCTGATGTCTTGCCATCGGCGGCAACGCTCATCGTCCAGGTACCGTTGTCCTTGGTATTGCTGCTATCGCTCCTGGAGCCCGAATAGGTGCCCGACCAGTTTCCCTGGTATTGAGCGGTAGCAGAAGAAGAGGTGTTATCATTTTTGGTACAACCAACAAAAACCATAGCGGCTAAAAAAATCGATGTAATTGCGTGAAATACATTCCGTTTCATACTAAAAAATTTAAATTGATGAATGATCAATTATGTGCAGGCAAGTATGATGCCAATAATTTTTAATAAGGTTAATTTAAGATCATTTTATCTTGTCCTGAACTGCATGAAATAATGGATAAAGCATTGAGATTTACATTTTTATTGACATTTCGTTTTGTTCCTTTATGAACCTTCCCAATTAAATGAATGTTTATGAAGATGAAAACTTTACTAATCTTTATTCTCTTTTTAACCATTACCAGATCTGTTGTTGCCCAGGCATCCACGCCAGAAAATATAGTGCTTGATGGAAAAATTGTAGAAAAAGGAACTCATCTGCCGGGATGATCAATTGGAAGGATTGGTTTTTCATGGCTAACTGTGCTTTCAGATCGGTTCTTTTGATGAAACAATGGTTCACAGTGTCCATATGAACAGCTATTAGTTGTGTTGATCTTAATATCCTTGAATAATATTATATTAATGATAAATAATGGATATTTATAAATATTTTTATTTTGCCGTTCCCCCTTTAACTCATCCGCTAACCGTTACGAGATTCGCTAATTGCAGATTAGTAAAAGAGAAGTAATTTCCCTGTATAAACAACCACCATGAGAAATAGGTTTTTTCTTTTATTAGGTGTTCTGTTCCTGCTGCTGAGCGATAATATAGTTACAGCACAAAACAGTTTACCGAGCCGATGGGATGAACTGACGGCCAGCGACTGGCCCAGGGCGATAGAGCAATCTGCACGCACCTGTATATTACCCATTGGTATTCTTGAGAAGCACGGTCCGCATGTACCCATCGGTTCTGATTTGATAAAAGTGCGGGAATGGGCAGCCAGGGCTACTCAAAAAGAGTATGCGGTGGTATTCCCCGATTATTTCTACGGACAGATCAATGAAGCAAGACAACAGCCAGGCACTTTTGCCCTCCCCGAACGGGTAGTATGGGATATGATTGAAGCCACCTGTGATGAAATTGCCCGTAATGGGTTCAATAAGATCGTTATCATCAATGGCCATGGTGGCAACCCGGATTTTCTGAGATATTTTATCCAGACGCGGCTGGAGAAGCGGCGTAATTATGCTGTGTTCTTTTTCCAGCCTTCTTCAGATTCTGCCTTTAGCACACAGATGGCCAAACTGCACCAGTCCGATCCGAAAAATGATGCCCATGCCGGAGAGCGGGAAACTTCTGAATTGTTATACCTGCGACCTGATCTCGTAAAAATGGACAGTGCTGCCAATGAATCGGGCGCCAACCAAAAACGTTTATTAATTCCCGATATGTATACGGCCATTTGGTGGTATGCCAATTATCCCAACCATTACGCAGGAGAAGGCGCCAAAGCCACCCGGCAGTTGGGAGAGCTGGTAACAGAGCATACGATTACTTCGTTGGTCAGGGCGCTGAAAGCAGTGAAGGCAGATACACAAACGCTGAAGCTGCAGGAGGAATATTTTGACAGGGTAAAAAAATAGGCAATAACTGCCCTGTAAGATTCAGTTTGTTTTAGTGGAAAAGGCATCCATCGCTTTAGTGGGCCTGCCATCGTCTCCCCATGCACTTAAGGAATATCGGCTCCAGCTTTTGGCACCCTCTGGCTCCCAATACATCACCCCCAGCCCTTTGTTTCCCTGAACAGCTTTTACCTTATTGATGACTGCCACCAGCATATCGTATGTATTTTGTTCTTGCACATCTTCGCCGCCCACTTCCACAACCATTACTTCCTTACCATACCGGGAGGCCATATCGTTCAAATTATTTCCCAAATCATCTATCGATAAAGTATAATCGGGCTTGCCTTGCAGCCACCAAGGATAATAGGACATCCCAATCACATCAAATTTTACATTATTTTTTACTGCATTGTCAAACCACAACCGGAAACGTTGGTTGTTGTTGCCCTGGTCTACATGCAGTACCACTTTAGATGCAGGGGAAACCGCTTTGATCGCCTCATATCCTGCATTCAGCAATTGTGCGAGTTGTGGCCAATTGCCGGTACTTCCTTCCGGCAAAAGCATTCCACCCGGTATTTCGTTTCCCACCTGCACCCACGCAGGCATTATTCCTGCATTTTTCATTTGGGTCATTACGTCGAACGTATAGTCATACAACGCTTTTTTAAGCCCTGCAAAATCCAGGTTTGCCCAGGCCAACGGCTTGCGTTGTTGGCCCGGATCAGCCCATGAATCGCTATAATGAAAATCGAGCATTACTTTCATTCCGTTTTGCCGGGCGCGAACAGCCATGGCTACCGTTTCGGGGGCGCTGCAATGGCCGCTGATCTTATCATCAGAAGGATTAACCCAGGTCCGCAACCGGATGGCATTGATGCCATGGTCTTTTAAAATCTTAAAACAATCTTCCTCAACGCCATTCCTGTTATAAAACTTATAACCGGTCGCTTCCATTTGTGGCAGCCAGCTAATATCTGCCCCTTTAACAAAAGAGGTATCGTTTACAGACCTGACTGCGACAGTGGCTTTTTTGCAGCTACTGCTTATATGCGCCGCGAAAAGAGCTGCGAAAAGGAAAATGGCCGTTTTTTTTCTCATCATTATATTTTTTGCATGGACTACTAAATGTACTGACTTAATTGGGTTTACAATTTTATACAATCAGTATATTTGCCAATCGTATCTTCCCATCCACATACTTTAATGGAACACCTTATGTTTAGTGCTCTCTTTTCCAGTATTCGAGAATAAGAACGCCGTTGTTGATCGTGCGTGAATATTTGAGTTCGAATTTCTTTAATACCCGGTTGTCTTCGAAGAGCCTCAATCCGCCGCCGATCGAGAGTGGAAATACCATCAGCCGTAGCTCGTCTACGAGGTCGTGGTGGAGCAGCGCTTTTACGAGTGTGGCGCTTCCATACACAAGGATATCTCCCCCATTGGTTTTCTTAAGTGCGGCAACATCTTTGGCCACGTCGCGCAGGATATGGCTGTTGTTCCACTCTGCTTTTTGCAGGCTATGTGACACCACATATTTCGGATAACGGTTGATGCGGTCGGCAAAACCACCGCCAGTCTGGCTGGGCCAGTACCCGGCGAACAATTCATAAGTGTTTTTGCCCAGCAGCAAAGTGTCTACGCTGGCAAGCTCATCCACCTTGTACTGCCCGGTTTCCGGGGCGTTGTAATTAAATTGCCAACCGCCATGAGGATGCAACGTTTCATTACCGCCGGGCGCTTCCACAACACCATCGAGGGTGATGAATTCAGTTACGATAATTTTTCGCATAATCCTTTTTTTTTGTAAAGTTAGCGGATGTTGTTTGGCAAGATTTTTATAAATAACTACATTTAATTAACTACCAAATATTTAGAAATCTTATAGGAGGGTAGAAGATATACAAGCATCCTGACTATTAAACAATCAATATAAATTAGGCTTTTCGATGCCCATTTTTTGGTAGCGTTCCTTGTTCATCTCATAATGCGTGCTTGTCATTAGATTCAAATAATCTCTTAAAGACCCTAAGTTATATTCTTTTCGAAGCTTGTCAACATTTGCTGAATCAACGAGTCCATTTTTTGGTATTGCGCATCCTGTTGTATTCACCTCATAAGTAACTTGCGTACCAAATAACTGCTTCTCTCCTGCATTTACCTTAACCCTGTCATACAAGTAAGCATAGTTATTGGAATTGGCGTTCATCTTTTTAACTTCTTTGTCCATTGCTGCCAACACTTTCTTTTGAAACTCCGGGTATTTGTCGCAATGTTGAACCAGTAACCAAAAATGCTGTCCTTAAAATTATTCCATTGTTCTTTCGTATACTCCTTGTACACTCCCTGAGGCATACCTGCTGCTACCTGGTCTATTTTTACCATTTCTGCAAGTTCATTCTTAAGAACAGTTTTCTTATTGTCGGTCAGTCTTACAGCACAGCTTACCACTAAGAACGAAGTGAATAAGACGGAAATAATATTACATTTCATGCTTTAAAGATTAATAGTCTCACAGATGATTATTCAAATATTACCGGTTCAAAATACTCTCTGTCTAAAGAATAAGGAATGAGTTTTTTGTGTTGAAGCCTTCCTATAATAATCGCAGGATGGGTATTGAACTGTTCTGCAAAATTTCTGATATCATCCTCTTCCAAAGGTGCAGCAGCTAATATTTCCGCTTCTTCATCATCGGTCAATGTCCATTTACAGGCAAAGTCATCCGCTTCTTTTTCTTTGATAAGGTCTTTATCGGAATATTCTACTTTCTCCAAGAAAATATCTTTTTTACCATGCAAGAGGATATGACCAGCTTCGTGAAAGAAAGTGAACCAGAAACTATCATTCCGGTTGTAGCGACCTGTAAGCTGAATGAATGGTGTATCGTTCAACCATCGAGTGGAACCGCTGATAGGCGCTTTATTGATGCATGGGGTATGAACCACTTTAACACCTGCTTCCAGGCAAATACTTTGCAACTGGCCAAAAAAACCTTCAGGAGAAGCTTACATAACTATTACCGCCCATTTTGGGTTTCAATCAGATCGATTTCAACTATTTTTGCCCTGAAATGAAAAAGTGGCTGGCATTCCTTTTACTGTTGGTTACCGTTGCAGCAACTTTCTATCCTTGCAGCAGGGAAGATTGTTGCAGGGATGAACTATCTGCAAAACCCACCAACCGCAACAATCAAAAACCGGCGTGCAATTGCTCTCCTTTCGTTACCTGTGGCACTTGTGCAGGGTTTACATTGACAGCCGCCGCTTTTGTTGAGGTTCCCAGGATCACAGAAGAAAAAATGGTACATTATACCAGGATCGTTGATCCGGCTCTCTCCACTTATACAACTTCGCTTTTACAACCTCCCCGAATGGCATAGTATCTCATTGCAGCACACCTTATTCCATTCATGTCCTTAACAACAAATATGAGGCACACATTATTATTGTGTATGCTGCTCATGGCCAGTACAGGCATTTATGCGCAGCATACGATCAGGTTACAAATAAAGAAAGACGAAGAAAAACAACTGCTTGCCGGAGCAACAGTAACTATTCCCTCACTTAAGAAATCCGTTGTATCTGACAGCGCCGGTATTGCCGTCTTTACCAATATAACAGCAGGATCTTACAAAATAACCATCTCCTATGTGGGGTTGGAAGAGGTATCCATCACCGTTGTTGTTCCGCAACCGACTGCAAATCTTACAGAAATACTATTGAAAGAAGCAGAAGCCAGCGAACAGGAAGTGATCGTAACTGCTACCCGGACCAGCAGAACCATCAGCGATATTCCCACAAGGGTAGAGACCATTTCAGGAGAAGAACTGGAAGAAAAAGGCAACATGAAACCCGGCGATATCCGGATGCTCCTGAATGAAAGCACCGGTATCCAAACCCAGCAAACATCGGCCACTTCCTACAATTCCAGTATCCGCATACAGGGGCTGGACGGACGGTACACTCAAATACTCAGGGATGGGTTTCCTCTCTATTCCGGCTTTTCCGGCGGATTGAGTTTAATGCAGGTAGCGCCGCTTGACCTCAAACAAATAGAAGTGATCAAAGGCTCCTCTTCTACACTTTATGGCGGTGGCGCTATCGCAGGCCTGGTGAACCTGATTTCCAAAACACCCACAGCGAAAAGAGAACTCTCATTTCTGGGTAATGCAACTTCTGCCGGAGGTATTGACCTCAGTGGTTTTTACAGCCAGCGTTTCAAAAAGACTGGCATAACTGTTTTCGGTTCCGGGAATACCAGCAAAGCGTATGATCCCGCAGGCATCGGCCTTACAGCCATTCCTCAATCGGAGCGTTATACTATTCAACCGCGCCTGTTCTTTTATGGTGATCGAACAACTGCCAATATTGGCTTTGGTTATATCACCGAAAACCGCACTGGCGGCAGTATGGATTATATTGAAAAAGGAGCGCCAGGTTATTTTGAAAAAAACCATACCGACCGGTTCTCCACGCAGGCAGAGTTGACACATAAACTCAGCAACAAAGAACAACTGATTATCAAATACAGTTATACCCGGTTCAATCGTTTGATTCAAATCCCCGGTTATGCTTTCAGCGGCTTACAGCAGTCTTCTTTTTCAGAAGCCACCTATAACCGTTCAGGCGAAAAAACTCAGTGGATTGCAGGAGCCAATTTCCTCACCGATGATTTCAAAGAGAAAGGCAACGATCCCCTGCGTAATTATGACTATCATACCCTAGGTGCATTCATCCAGAACACCTGGACACCCATCAAAAAGCTTTCCTTTGAAACAGGGTTGCGGGGCGATTATGTAAAACAGTTTGGTTTTGAATGGTTGCCCAGGGTCGCTGTTCTGTTCAAAATTTCTCCTGCACTCACAGCGCGACTGGGAGGCGGCATGGGTTACAAAAATCCTACGCTGTTCACCGAAGAAGCAGAGCGCATGCAGTTTCAGCATATCCTGCCTATGAATGAAAATACCACCGTCAATGAACGCTCATCCGGCGGCAGCCTGGATGTGAACTATCGTACAAAGATCGGCAATGCCGGTATCTCGTTTAATCAATTGTTCTTTTATACCTGGCTCAACAAGTCATTGGTATTAACCGCAACGGGCGCTAACAGTTACCAATTCATCAATGCCAACGGGCATATAGATACCAAAGGAACAGAAACCAATGTGCGCATTACTTATGGAGATTTCAAGTTATTCCTGGGTTATACTTATGCTTATGTGAATACACATTTCGATCATGTGAAGAGCTGGTACCCTTTAACATCCCGGCACAGGCTGAACAATGTATTGATGTATGAGAAAGAAGGCAGGTTCAAGATCGGGGCCGAAGCTTATTATTACAGTCCGCAAAAATTAAACGACGGGGCTATTGGCAAACCTTACTGGACAGTAGGATTGATGGGAGAACGGTCATGGCGCCGTTTTGCTGTCTTTCTCAACCTCGAGAACATCACCGATACCAGGCAGACCAGGTTCGATACCATTTACCAGGGCACACTTGCCAATCCATCATTCAGGGATATTTACGCGCCCGTTGAAGGTTTTGTTGCCAATGGAGGAGTAAGGATCAGGCTTAAAATTTAATTGCAAGGGCCGATCCCTGTCTATTGCATAACCAAATACGCCACCTTTTTGCCTTTGCGGGGTTCCCATGATGCCAGGATCATACAATGGCTCAACAATCGAAGTGTTTTCATCTTTTTGTGTTTTTGAGTGTTAAAAACACTAAGACGAACGAGACGAAAACAGGTACCTATTTACTTTCATAAATCTTTACATCAGCAAAGTAGCCCTCTGTTCCTCCATCAGCCCAAAAGCCAATGGCTCCTGCAGTATTTGACCCGAGTTTCAGATCATTAACGATCAGAGATGGCTGTTTACTATTGTTTATAAAAAGCTTCGCCTGGCTGCCGAGAACAACAATCTTCAATGTTATCCATTCATTCAATCCCATGTCTGCATAGGATTCATATTGTTCAGGAGCTTCTTTTCTAAGTCTTGAAAACGGGTAATCGGGATATGAAAAGTATTGTATTGAATGGTTTCTTCTTACCTGGTCGTCAGCCCTTCCATTCGTTGGGCGTATATAAATGCTTTCAAATTGGGAGCCATTGTCATTGATCCTGAAAGCGATGCCAATAAAGCCGCGGGCCCACTGAGCTGCGTTGGGAAGCAGCCTGCTCAATACCTTTACTTCAATCGTACCGTTTTTGAATGCAATACCTTTTAGTTTAGCGAAAGTAGACGCATCAGGTTGATTCACGGCAGTATCTTTTATGACTTTCACCACTTCTTTTCCCATGAATTTTTCAACCAACATAGATACATTAACTGCTTCAAGTTTGCTTTTATCAAGCTTGACGATCTGGGCGTACAAGGTCGATGAACAAGCAAAGCAAGCAATGAATAATGTCAAAACGAGGTTTTTCATTTATGGTTTTTTGATAAGACGATACATTTACGGCTAACAGTTATTGTCTATCTACTGTGTAATTCAGTTCAGTTACCCCGGAAGTAAATTGCCGGGTAGACAATAGTTTTAGTTTTATTTTGTCTTTGATGTCTACAAACAATGGAATGCCTTTTCCAAGAACAATTGGGTTAACAAAGAGCCAGTAGCCATCAATTAAGCCCAGTTGAATCAATGAATGTGTTGCTCCTGGACTGCCAAAAAGCAAGATATCATTACCTGGCTGTTGTTTTATTTCATTTATGTTGTTAGAAATATTTCCGTTTATAATTGTTGTATTAATTAAACCATCCTCCTTCATTGTTTTTGACAAAACAACTTTGTGAACTTTTTTATACCACTTTGAATGTTCAATATCATGCTTGGAGGCTCCCGGCTTGTCTCCTGCGGTAGGCCAGTAATTTTCCATCATCTGGTAAGTTACCCGGCCGTATAATGCGGTGTCGCCTTCGCTTATCCGCTTACCTACATAATCAAAGATTTCTTCATCAACTTTGATCCAGTTCATTTCTCCGTTCGGTCCTGCTACAAAACCGTCGAGCGATATGTGCATGAATGAAATTATCTTTCTCATATAACTCTTGTATTTACGAAACTTAAGATAAGCACTTTTGCAAATACATCCAAATAGCCGCAGTTGTCGCATTCAGCCCTAAATTTGTCGTATTTACACAGCTCAAATCCTCAAATATCTTCCATATTTGTACTGTAAATACAATTCAAACTATAAGTTACACTGTGTTATGAAAAATTTACTCAACACCAATTTACTTAGGTCAATATTGCTCATTGCAGTCATTATATCTGCTGTATTTCAATCGAACGGACAAGAAACCAAACCTTCCGCTAGTGGCTACGCCCCTGTGAATGGCATCAAAGTTTATTACGAAGTATATGGTGAGGGCAAGCCAATCATTTTGCTGCATGGCGCTTTTTATACCATTGAAATGAACTGGGCTCAATTGATTCCTGAGTTATCGAAAACCAGGAGAGTAATTGCCATTGAAATGCAGGGGCATGGGCATACGCCGTATTCAGACAGGGCATTATCAATCACTACTTTAGCAAGTGACGTGGAAAAACTGATGGATTACCTGAACATAGACAGTGCCGATGTAGCAGGATATAGTATGGGCGGCTCTGTGGCTTACCAGTTTGCTGTACAAAGTCCTAAACGGTTAAGAAAATTAGTGATCATTTCTTCTACGTATAAAAGCAATGGTTGGCTCCCCATAGTAAATGGTGGGTTTAAAAATTTTAAACCTGAATTTTTCGATAACACACCCATAAAAACCGCATACGATGCGGTGGCGCCTGATAAAACAAAATGGAGAAAATTTTTAGCGCAGATGTTTGCTTTCGCTCAGGTTCCATTCAATGTCGGTGATTCCAAGGTTGCGAAAATTGCTGCACCTGTATTAATCATATCCGGCGACAACGACGGACTGGATAAAATTGAGTTGGCAAAAACCTATCAACTATTGGGAGGTGGTGTTGCTGCTGATTTGGCGCCGATGCCAAAATCGCATTTGGCCATTGTTCCTTCACAAGGGCATGTTACCCTGATGATGCAAACGAAAACTATATTAGGCTATCTGAATGATTTTTTAAAGTAAATGCTACTCCAAAATCGGATTCAATTGATCAATGTAATCGAATTTTGCAATATATAAGTTTGCAGTGTATATGCTGCTCATTGGCTAAGCCTTTTGTAGCTAATTTCACGAGTGTTCGCAATTATAGATTGAAACACTTTCCATTTCGCAAGATTACCATCGATAGAAAAAGTCTTTGAGGTCAGCACTGGAGTCAATATCAGGTTTTTCAACTTCTCTATCAGCTGAATGATACTTTTCCGTTTTGCTGTTTGCTTAGATACCCGACTACTATATTTATTCGAAGTTCTTTTCATCATTCAGACTGAAGGTTTTCAAGATCGTTGAGGTCTTTTGACCTACCTGATACTTTCTTGGCTTCAATCAGGTTATTTTTATGAATGGTTCTGATCTTCAGTCCATCATCTTCAAACAATACCGATTGATTGAAACAGGTTTCAAAATCCAAGCCCTTCACCCTGATCATAACATCGATTGCTACGGGTGGATTTCCAAATGTGAATACGTCCCAGTTCGGATGGAACAGAAAGTTATCTTCCGTCATGTCGAAAACCGGCATGCCAAATTCAGAAAAAGCTTTTTTTAGCTTTTGATAATTCTCACTCGTACGATCAACCCATATATCCATGTCGCCGGTTGTACGGGAATAACCATACAATATCACTGAGAACCCTCCAACAAGTAAATAACGGACTTCATTGTTATTAAGTGCAGACAGGAAGTCTCTAAAATCTTCGTTGAATATATTACTCAAGCGGGTCTGGATTTAGCTGCAAACTTAGTTCGATCAAGTTTGGGAGGGGTATTCTCTGGGTAGTTGTAGGCAACACTATTAAGAAACGAAGACACCTTCAATCGTTCCTGCCAGCTTAAGTTCTTGTAATAAGCTGCATGATCCGCTGCTGCGGCAGCTGTTTGGGCCTTAAATGATGTCCTATCCAATTTAAAAGATGCCATACACGAAGTTAATCATTATTCACATTTTTACTACCTGCCCCCTTTTTAAGGGTACATTATAATAATCCTCTGCGATCCTGTTGAGTATATCGAATCTTTCAATAGGATTTTTTGCCAGGTATAAAGCTTTTTTTAAGCTATCGACATTCCTGTTTTGGGATATGCCTGCGATGGTCATAAACCCCAGCAATAGAAATATGAAGCGGAAAATGCATTTCATATTTACTTAATGTTATTGTTTCTACTTTGCCTGTTAAATTCGGGGTTTACCTGAGAGAACCTTATCAAAATCCGGACAAAGACTTATAGATTTCGGACAAAAGGGGGCAGGAGAACGTGCCTGGATAATGAGGCGGCTACTTGCCGATGCAGAAAATGACTTTGGTTGATTTTAGTGGGTTGTAGAGGAATTAGTATCAGAATTGTAACTGTTTAGCTTTCAAACTCTTTTAAGAATTCTTCCGGGGTATAAACAGCCAATGCCGGAACGCCTTGTTTTTTTAATTGTTTATCGCGTGAAATAAAATAATCGAGTTTGTGATGAATGGCTGTATAATATTGTAGTGCGTCTTCAATGTCAGTGATCTTCGAATGAAGCGCATTAACTGCAATCTCATGTGGTAGATCTATGACTGTTATATCTGCAAGGAGTCCAAGCAATAACTCTTTAGCTTTAGTATTACCGTACTCCTTCGATAAGTAGTGTCCAAGAATATGGACAACAGAAGGTGTAATAAAAGCCTGAATACCCCCTTCAACAGCGAGCGCTACAACCCGTCTCGCCTGTTCCGAATTATCACGATTTAATGTGAAATCAAGCAGAATATTGGCATCAAGAAACACTTTAAAAGCCATACTTCTTTGCTTTATCCTGATAATACAATTCCTTCAGGTCTGCTTTTGTATCAACCTTAGTAGGCTTCTTCAGCTCGTCCACCATAGTGAGAATGTTCTTACGCTTTACAGGTTTCGTAACAGATTTAAAATAATTTTCAACCAATTCTGAAATACTGGTTTGCTGCTTTACTGCATACCCTTTTACATGCTCAAGCAGGGCATCATCAATGGTAAGGTTTAATCTTGCTTTCATACTCCAAATATACGCATATTTCAAAACAATGCGCATACTATCTGTTTTGTGGCGGTTTTTTGTTTATTCTAAGGCCTTATCGCACGATTCGCAATTCGCGAATTGCGAATTGAAAGGATCTATATTAATCTAATAGATTGATAATCAATATAGATTAATAGATTCGAGTAAGCTTCTGAGAATGACACCAGCTTCTTTTCTGCCCGGTATACATCCAACTGTTTACTTAGACTTCTTTAAACTTTTACGGAAACTGGCTTACTCTATTTGTTTTAAATGTTTCAGGAAATCCCTTTTCTCAGCTTTTGTAAGCAGTGCAGTTTTCTTTCCCTTCTGTATAGCATTAACCAAAGCAGCATCTTCTTCGGCTTCGGAGTAGAAACCAATATCAAGACTGTTCAAAAAAGCTCTTACTACTTTTTCCTGCTGCTTGTTCCGTGGATTAATGATAAGTGCCATAGCCCCAATTTAAAGATTTTATCGGGAAATCTTTCCATTTCAATACTCTATCGGAAAAACCGTTTCATTTCCATGTCGCCGACTTCTTTCAGAAAGATCAGATCATCAGGCGAAAATATTAGCTCTGTACCCAATACGTTCATTTGTTTCGGGATGGGCTTACCAAATCTCCGCTCAAGTTCAATATTCAATGATGGATTGATTTGTATAAGCTGCTGCAACAGGTTCCGGTAAGAAAGTCCACTGGCCAAGATCGTGTGAACCTTTACAGTTACTCCGTCAAGTAATATGCTCATTAGGGATAAGCCAACCGATTGGGGTTTCGCAGTAACCAAATCCCATACGTCATCAATAATTAAGAATTGATGTGGTAGTTCCTGTTTGTCTGCGACCTTCTCTCTTTTTTTTATTTCCCTCTGCACCCTTTTCAATAAATGCAGTCTTGACTTAACGGTCGATTTTCCGGGGTCGTCCTTTAAGAAAACGACATCGTTATTTATATGCTGGTTTTGTTGAATAATCTTTGACGTAGCGATGATGTAATTTTTTTCCTTGTAGTAACTGTTCAGTTGTAACAGTCTACTAATCACTTCTGTCAGTTGATTATCCCTGCTGTAAGAAACCATCAATAATGAAATTGCAGCAAGGTCAATGTATTTGTCTTCCCCATTACTGTTCTTACCTATTAGTAAAGGAATTATCATCTCCAACAATTCTAAGTGGGGCTCACCTTCCCTTATATTCTTCTTGATATTCTCCAAAGAGTGCTATGTAAGGTTTGAAAGTGATACTTGTGAAATTCTCATTCAGAATATTTGCCACTTCATATCTTACAATGAACCGCCCTTTCTTCTCCGCCAGCACTCCTTCAATGTATGGCTTAATATTTTCCTGCGGCGGGAGCTTCGTAAATTCAACTCCTTTTTTCCCGCATTTCGCAATAGTAATCCCTTTAACAAAGAATATTCGCATAGAATCTATTTGGGCCTTTGTAAGAACCTTTTTTCCATACAAGGTTATCATCGGAAGCGGAACACTACTTGTCCGTACTATTTTCATATCGTTATCGGTTCCTGATAATAATTGACCGGATACAACTGTGCGTATATCATTAGAGCCTGCTATGATAACATTTCCTCTTTGTTCGGTCTCCCTGCTATTATCTTCCATTTCGTACAAAACATTATAAACATTATTGTAACTGATGAAGCCATTTGAGGCACCTTTATACCCATACCACAAATCCTTATACTCAGGAGCATTACCTCTGCAATAGTTCAAGAAATTCTTCTTTAACACATTCAGAAACCGGTTGAACATTGTAGTATCATATTCTCCAAGATCATAACGTGTATGCCTGAAGTTGTAATCTTCAACTTCTCTTTGCGCTTGCGTGATTCTTTCATTTTCCTGTTGCAGTGTAATTCGGCTCTTTGCTTCATTCATTGACTTTTTTACAGTTTCTCGTACACTCGGTGGAAAGTCGCTCAACTTCGTTGTCTTTGTTTCAGCAGTAGCTAACTGGTTTGAGCCTAAATATATCTTCGTATAAGCCGAATAATCATCATTGAAATAGTAATCGTTTATCTTATTACCATTATAATTTGCTTTAAACGACCTCATAAGGTCTGACACGCTTACATCAAAATATTCCTTCAGCACGCGACTTAATACACCTGCGTTCATTACATATCTTGTCCTGAAAGAAATAGGTCGCCGTAAAAACATTTCTGGAACATTTTCTTGCTGCAAGATTACTTCACTGATACTACCGTTGGCCATTACTACTTTGTAGTCTTCTCGAACGGAGTGAGGGCCTTGCCAATCATAAGATTCTTGCATATGCATTTGAACAAGAAATTTCACTTTTTCAGCTGCGTCCCCAAATTTCTGGGCTTTTGAGTAGAAATTAACCATACACAAAAGGTGTATAGTCAGGATAATTGCTTTTTTCATCGTGTTTGTATTTTTCCTGAAAATCAGACCGATTGTTCGGGTTACAACGGATTTCTACTGGTTTTTCAGGTTATTTCCGAACAGGAAGAGGAATAGTTCCAGTTGATCTGGTTTATATCCGTGTTTCGCGCTCAACTCTGCGCATATTTTCAGATAATCTGGATAGAAACGCTCTTTATTGTGTTCGCGGATATTTACAAGTGAATTGAACTCTGTAAACTGATTGTTATTAAGAACTCCGATAATTCTGGTATCGAATATCAAGCATCCGTGGCTTTCAAGCTTGACATTAAAAAAATACAGCAGCTTACTAAGTGTACTTAGTCCTATTCCTTTACAGGTTTTAAGTACCTGTTCCATTTCCCCTGTAGTAATATGTTTCTTGGTGGACAACAGGTTTGATAAATATTCCACCTGTTCAAGAAACAAAGGGAACAGTATATCCATATTATTACCACGAGTGTACCCTTTGGGGTACCCCCACAGAATCGTCGAAAAAATACCACTGGTTGCGTCTTTACTGGCGATATTGAAGACATCTCCTCTTGAAATAGTAATAGTCGGGTCTGTGTTGAAGGTTTCATTGTAAAACTGGCCGAAGTGGCCATTGTGCTGGTAACCCTCCCACACCTCCTTTTTGGTTTCAAAAGAGTGTTCCCTGTAGGGTATCTGTTTGATCAGGTCTTTGTAGGCTGTTAGTTCCATGGTTTATACCTGCATTTTGTGAGCTGTATTCCAAAAATAATGCATATATGCGTCTATTTAAAAAAATACTTAGCCCCACCTTGGTCATGTGATTAATGTGAAGAATAAGAAGTTAGTAACAGCCATTGGTAAACGGATACGAGCCTTACGGGAGGAACAGGAACTATCCCAGGAGGACCTTGCCAATGAAGCTGACGTACCCCTGTCACAGATTGGTCGCATTGAACGCGGTGAGAACAATCCCACCATATCCACCCTGTATGTAATTGCAAAAGCCTTGAAAGTTGATTTGAAAGTGCTTGTAGATGTGAAACTATAAGAGTAGTTTTTTTTATCTACACATTGTGTACTTTTTTCGATTCAAACTATCCGACCGTCTCTTTCCTTTATTTTAAGATCAGGATTGAAATTTCCCGTTATGTGCGAGGAATCCCTCACCCTTTGTATTATTCAGGTCTATGAGTGGGATTATCGGAATCGGTACCTTTTGGAAATATCACCTCGAATCTGTATTTTATTATTTATATAGCTGGAACAAAGAAACATCTCGTTGCAATATTGCAATTGCAATATCGAAATAAAAAGACCGGCCAGAAGTTCTAGCCGGTCTTTATTGTCTGTTTTACTACACGGACTTCTTACAATACTTGTTGTGTGCATCATGAGTCACGATGTGGTCTTTCTCTATGCTTTGCAAATAATTGTATACGGTTCGCCCATGAACTTTGTACCCGAGATCTTTGAGTGCTTGTTCTGCCTGTTCCTTTGTAAAACAATCCGGAACTGCATCCAGCATCTTGGTTTTCCTATCTATAACACTCGATACTGCGGTTTTTCCTTCACCTTTTAAGATTTGTCCGGCGAAGTAAGCATGAACAGTCAATGTTTCGATCATTGAAAAAGCAGTATTAAAATCAGTATCGTGACAGATATATTTATCATCACTGTTCCTTTCTGACCACTTTCGGAATGCGCTGAGCAGCATTGCAATTTTGAAAATTGCACGTCCGTTCCGTTTTATCACCTGATCCATGTGTTGTTCCTTTGCTACATTATACTGTTGTTGTAGCTCCAACCCATTGGTTTTGATACGATCAAACTGATCATCTGTAAATGTGAAATCAAATGGATGTGAAAGTGTAAAATCAATAAGGGTGGATAACTGCTCTGTATACTCTTCCTTTTGTTCAACAAAGTTTTTCCATCCCCCAGGTCTCACATCATAGAATGGTGTCACCTCGTTGTAGGTATAAAACAGGTTTCTACTAAACGCTCCATCACTGACAACCGGAACTACATTCGGAAGCTGGTGAGGGTTGCCAGCAGTCAAAAACGAAAACTTAGGCGTTTGTACTATTTCCAGGCTCGATGCAACTCTTCCATTTCGCAACACTCTGTTATCGTATCCCTGCTTTAGAAGGAAGCTTATTCCATTCTTGTCGTACTTCAGGAACTTACTCAGCGCCTCAACCTCTTCGTCATATAATACCCCTGTCCCACCACTGTTATTCAGTTGGTTTATGATAGATTTAAAGGTACCATTGATCGAAATCAGGGGTGCGTAATTTGTTTTTTTATTAGCATCTACCCATGAAAATATATCCATTGCTTTACTCATCATCCGCTTACCAGATGCAGCAGGAGCAATAAGGAGTGAATAAATGTTTGCATACAAAAGATCATCAATATACCAACCAGTTATAGAGTGCAAGTATCCGCTTATAATTGTGACGTAAGACAGGAGGAACATATCCTTCTCTCTTTTCACTGTAAACACATCGGTTACATCGCGTATTAATCCCGGGAGGTTGTCGTACACATCATCATTGAAGAATGGCGTTGTATCCTCTGTAATTTCATTTACAATGGGAAGTGTTTCTTTTGAAATCAAAACCTCCGGTTGTAATATGACTGGTCTTTTCCAACTGTTATAAAGTTCACCTTTTTTATAAGCGTTATTTATTATTCGCTCAATCTCTGCGTCGTCAAAGCCATCTTCAGTATACCGATCAATACACAACTCAATTACAAAGTTTTTACATAGACCCCATTTGTTACAGTTGTTTGCCAGCGTAAACACAAAATTATTTCGGCTATTCTCTTCGAACTTGATTACCTTTTCAGTGTACTTTACTGCATAATCAAAAATCTCTCTCACTTGACAGTCAATGGGTTCTTCTTTTCTTTCCACTGGTTTCCTTGCTTCCTGCTTCTTTTCTACTGGTTGATAAGCAAACACTTCATACAACTCATTGAAAAATGCATCTTTATCCCAACAAAGGAATGTAAGACGCGGGACATCAGAAGTGTAGTCTGCTGGGAACCCGATTTTATCCGCATAGTGTTTCGCAACCTGTGTATACACATCTTTATGGTTTTCCACTGACGCTTCGACTTCAACAACAACTTTTAACCCTTTACCTGAAGGACTTACAAACACCAGCTTCGTCATTACCTCGTCTTTTATTATTGTTTTTGCACGCCCCAGTTCTTCTGGAGTAGGTATTTTATCGAAATCAAGACAAACGTGTTGGGTATACCTGACCAGATTTTCAGTCTTTCTACCCCCTTCGAACTCTCCTGAAAAGGTAACAGCAGGTAGCTTCTTTTTTTGTTCATCGAACTCCGCTTTCTTTCCTTCTCTTAATAGGGTTCTCAACTGATTGGTTTGTTCCATCAGATCATCACCTACGATAAGGTCATAAACTTGTTGTAAACTCATTACTCCTGTGGGAACTGACATGTTCCTAAATTTTGAAATTGTCTGTTGCATTGTTATGCTATTTAATTGTGTTTAATACTGATTTCTTTGCGATTGCTGCACGAGTACCTGCTGGATTTTTCAATAGAAAGTCCATTACATCATCTTTACGCAGGTAAATCTTTTTACCAAAGGGTCGGTAAAATGGTACCTGCCGGGTTGACGTTAAATGATAGCCTTGATTTAGTGAAAGACCTGCATAAGTGCAGAACTCTTCAAGAGTGAATACTTCTTTGTGAAGTGATAGGAGTCGTTTTATTTCTTGCAACTCCTGTAGGATTTGTTTTTCCATTTTTGATGGTTTTTGAGTGATTAAATAATGTTCTGATTGAACATTTTATATCTCTCGTCCCCATCAATCGCGGAGGCCGCGACAAAACTAGAATTTTCGCTGAATGTTAACTGATGCGTTCAATTCTACTTTTTATTTTTTAATATGATATGATTATCAAATAATTATGAAATAAAGACTGCAGCAGGGGGTGTGAAAAATCAAACGAAACCCTTTGCTGTATTGCATTTTTCCAATTTCTGAAAACTGTGAATGCATCGCAACTGTAGGAAACAGTCAAATTTGACTGGAACCCTTTATCATAAAGGGATACAGGTGATTGAAATTCAACAAATGATAAAAAAATTAGTATTTAAAATTATAAAAAAGAGAGTTTTTGTACCGCTTCGATCTTCTTTTTATCGATCACTTTTGCATAGATTTCGGTCGTTTTCAGGTGGCGGTGACCCAGCAGTTTACTCACCGTATAAATATCAGTATCCATTGAAAGCTGCAGCGTGGCAAACGTGTGTCTTGCACAGTGGAAAGTGATTTTCTTATTGATTCCAGCCCTGTTGATCCAATCCTGAAGCTGTTTATTCATGTGGGTGTGGTAACACAGGTCTTTAAATATATGTGTGTTCACATCCTGTTTCTCTCCCAGTATTGTTATCGCCTGATCAGATAACGGTAAAATCTCCGCTGCTTTGGTTTTCTTCTGTACGTATTCAAGGTTCCATCCACCATTCTCTGTATACCGTATCTTATTCCAACACAGGTTTTTTACATCACTCCACCGTAATCCGGTGAGCGCACTGAACAGGAACGCTTTCTTAAGCAATGAATTATCACACTGCGTTCCAGCCAATGTCTGTAATTCCTCCAAAGTCAGGTACTGGCGGTGTGATTCTCCCGGTTTTAATCCCTTTACACGGGTACTGGGGTTTTCCTTGATCATTTTATTCATGTACGCTTCCCGCAATGCTGCTTTTACCTTGTTATAATACGAAAGAGAGGAGTTTGCTCCCAGTTTACCGGTTCCCCTTCTTACGATATTACCCTGCAGGTATTGTTTGAATCCTTCAAGGAAGTTTTCATCAATCTGATCCAGTGTATACTCCCTCCTTCCAATATATGTCTTCAGGTGTTCGTAAGCGCTCTGCCAGTTACCATAATTACCGTTGGAATCTTCTCGTTTCCTGTCAGCCAGTTTCTTAAAATAATCAAGGAAACCCACTTTACCCTTTACACTGCTCACAAATCCATGACCAGTTGTTTGATGGTCTAATATCCGTTGTGCTTTAACAGATTCCGCCAGCAGCATGGTTTCTTTGTTGTGGTCTTTTTCAATGTTTGTCTTTGGGTTCTCGTAAACGTGAAGGTTAAGCCATTCATATTGAACCTTTGCTCCTGGTCTGGGGATGCAAGTCAGATACAGGCTTGCCATTTGTTTTTTACCTCTTTTCTCATTTCCTGCGGATAACCTGCCTACCCTCTTTCTAAGATGAATTTTCATGCTTTTTTGCGTTTTCTGTTACTAAATGATGGACTAACCTTCCGACTAGTAACTGAAACTGCCAACAGGAAGCACTGTTTTTGCGGGTTGTTATTTTCCAATACCCAAAAAGGTATTTTCTACACACGAAAATACCCGGTTCCTATACAATCAAAACCAGTATTTACTCTTCAAAACAGTGTTTAAAATCGATTTAAAACCGTTTTACGAGAGTATACACTGCATACTGGTGTATACAACCCAATAAATCAAAAAAAGAGCACACTTGCAATATTGCAATGTTGCAAAAACGCAAAATCGTAGTTTATAATGTGATCGCATGCTGTGAGGGTTAAAATTGTAGGGGACACCGGGTTGGGGTCTGCCCACCCCCATTAAAATAATCGTGTTTTTTTCAAAGGACGGGCTGCTGAATATTGCAATGTTGCAAAAAGTGCAATATCATGTTTTACATTACGATCTGATGTCGCTAGGTTAACTCACAGACACTTGCCGGGTTAGGAGCTCTCCACCCTATCGAAATAATCGCAGATTTTTAAAGATGTTAGTCATTGAATCAACGCATCCAAATATTCACGTCTTATTAAATGTTTTTTCCCTATTTTAGAACTAATAATACGGCTCTCTTTTATCCACCTTCTGAGGGTTACATGGGTAATATTCAAAAGTGCGCTTGCTTCCGTTATCGTTAAAAGTTCTTTTCCAACCAGCCCCGGGAAATTCACCTTTGTTCTGATCTTTCCTGTGATACTGGTCTCAATCTTTGCGATCTCCAGTTTTTCCCGTCTTGCTGCATGCTTATACGCCATGCTACTACATTTATTCGAGCAATACTTCGTTTTGGTTGTTCTGGCAATGAATTTACTGTTGCAGTGTTGGCAAACTCTTTCTATATAAATGTTGCTACTCATTGTGTTTGGGTATTTTCGGTTTCAGTTACTAATCTGAAGTTCCTGTACCCAACCATCCACCACAACATTTTTTTGTCAGTTCCATTCCTTACGTGATAGTGCAGTCAAAACCACTAATCATGCAACCTTTTGATTTACACCCGGAGTTTTACAGCCAACCCATCTGGTTAACTCAAGAAGAGAAAGAAAACCCCATGGCGGTTATTAAGCGGTTCTTTGAAGATGTGAAGTTGATTGAGGTGAGGGAATACCTACATAATCTGCTGGAAGTGGCTTTGACTACCCCGAATAACATTTATGATGAAGCAAAGGAGAGAGATGCTGTGATCTGTTTCTGTAAACAATTGGAGAAGATGGTGGAGGCCGTAATTCTTTTGTCAAGTCAGCCCAAGCCCATTACGCAGTAATATTCCCATACTGACAACAAAAAACAAAAATGAGATTACTAACGCTATCGCTATTCCAATAAGAACACGATATGTTTTTGTCTGTGTACTTCTTCTCCAAACCAGTGGAATTGTCACCAGTGGGGTGAAAAACATTGCATACCATAATATTTGCCCAATCTTATCAATCAAGTAGCCTTATTTTAAATTAGCAAGTATTTGTCATGTATTCAATAAATGCAGTGATCTGTTTCTGTAGGCAGCTGATGAAGATGGTGGAGGCGGCTTTGATATGTATACTATTTTATTCATACTGTGATAAAAAATCTAATCCATCAGGAAGTTTATTATGATATGTAATAAATAAATAGTAAGCGGCTCTTGACAATCCCACATAAACATATTTTTGTAATAGCTCAGTATTTGAGTCCTCAATTCGGTCAATATCAATAAAGAAGACTGCTTCAAATTCCAGTCCTTTTATATTCTGAATATTGAAAATGCCAACTTTTCCTTTCTGCATAAGGCCTCCTTCTTCAGTTACCCCCTGTACGTCTATTCCAAAGTCTGCAAGCATATCACAGCTTTTAAGGTCTTTGGCAACACTTAAAACCATTTCATTAGTAGGAACAAATATTGCGATTGAAGGTATTTTATTACCATAAGTCCTGTATATAGCTTGAATTTTTTTAGCAATCCAAATGATCTTATCCTCAATGTTACTAACATGTTTAATTTCAGGTTGGGGTTCATAGGGTGATGGTGAAGTATAAGAATCGTATAAAGCCTTTCTACCCGTTACTTTCTCGTAAAAAAATTTCGCAAGTTTTAATAAAGTAGGTGACTGCCGATAAGATGTTTGAAGGCTACGGATTTCTACATCTCCAAGGTATTTAATAAATGCTTCCCAATCAGATAAACCATCCTTAGTCATTCTTTGCATCAAATCACCTGATAAAGTAGTACAGTTATAAAGAGGATGACTGAAACTATGCATACAGGCAAGTTCTAATAATGAAAAATCAGACGCCTCGTCAATTCCGATGACAAAACGTTGTTGATCTTTGAATGCCTGGATAAACAAATCACCTTCATTTCTAAAAACAATAGCATTTTGTCTTTGTAATTGCCGAATAATTGTATTAACAAATAAAATCAGAATGCAACGTTCATCGTAATGAAGTCTCGCTTCCTTTTCTTCCAATATTTTTTTGATTCTACTGACTGCATCCAACAAACCATTGCTTTCAAACCATTCAGGGAGCGTTCTTCGGAATGCCTTATAAACAGCGGTTAGTTTACGGAAAAATAATGGACCAGATCCTGCTATAAGAGGAATAATATTTTTTGCAAACAAAACTCTATTGGCTAATTCTTCTGTTGGAAGATCATTGCAATGCTGACTTACTATTTCTATCCATTCCTTTTGTTTTTCTGGTATCTTTTCGTCGGTAGTAGCTTTATTGAGCAAATACTTTCTGAACCATTTTTTAATATTTTTCCTTAGCTCAACTTGTTCATTAAAGGCAGCAGCAAGTATAGTTGAAGTTTCTTCTGTTTCTAATTCATCATCTTCTTCTTCCTCCATTGTAACCCTTTTTTCAAATTGCTCTTTTAGAAATGAAATGACTTTCGGGTAATTATCCACATCTCTTGTCAGCCGAAGTTGAATAGTATCAGTATTTGCCTGAAGTTGCTCATTTATCTGTTTTATTCTTGATTTTATTGCTTCGCCAAAATTCTCCGCTAAATCATCTGCAATAATTATGAACCTTGAAATTGTATCGGCATCTGCAAGACTTGCAGCATTCGCCACAAGAGGCAAACAAATTTTCTTTAGCTCTTCATCTAGTATTTTAAATAATCGACTTTTTTCAATTCGCTGTTTAAGTTGCTTCAGAATAAATTTTTCGAGGTCATTCATCAGTTTACTCAGAAGAGATGGGTCATTATTCAGCAAACTGTCCATTGAATGACGATACAACTGAAATGGCTTATCCGGGCCGACCAACCCATAATTAAAGAGCAATTCTGTATTTAAGTAATTGTTCCAGACTTTTGTACGGTTGGATGATGCTTTTAACCCTTCTTCTGCCATAGCATTTTGCAAAAAACCAAGGAGTAGTGGGTTCGGGCTAAAAAATACCCACCCTTTGTTTCCTTGCAGTTCGGGCAACAAGCTTTCTGCTTTATCCCAATAGTCCGTTATTGTTGAGTCAATAAGAAATTTTATCCTATGAATAAGAGTTGTTGTCTTGCCGGTTCCCGGACCACCATCAATTACTAACGGGCCAGTATATATTCTTGATCTTTTTATACCGTCCTGTATAGCATCAGGAATTGGTTGCTGACGTAGTTCATTATTATCTCTTATATACCGTGTAATGTTGTAAAGTGTTTCAATCTGCTCCCTTTCTAGCTTGTTTAATTCCTTACCCAAGGTTTCCGCCTCCAATTGATCTTTAAGCAATTGATCAATGTCGAGTTTTTTATCCTCTAAACCAGGTTCTTCAACCAAGTGCTGAAGTTCATAAGCTGAACGAAACAGGAATTTCTTTTTATTTGGAATTTCGATAGAACCATTGATGGCATCAACTCTTGGAGTTTTAGATGGGGTATATGTTGTTAGGCTTTTGAAATCAACCTCAATAATTCCTTTCGCCGTTTTGTATGTTCCATTCTTTCTACTTATTATTACTTCTCCCAGCTTACTGTTTTTAGCAATAGCAAATGCCGGTGGATGGTTATGCACTATTCTTTGCTTATCAAAATTACCGTAAGCTCTGTCTAATTCATTATTGTAAAGCCAGAATATATTGTATGGTACACCACTTACTTCTGCGTCTGCTCTGCCAACGGCTTTATGAAGCGCATACTGGTCTTCCTCAGTTCTTCGCTGTTTAAGAATTTCTGTTATGATAGTCTCTTTTTTCATATAAATCTTTCCATTTGGGTATAATACAATGCAACTTATTCATATAAATAACAGTATTACAATATACGGACTCTCTTTAATATCTTCTTTACAAAATGTTATCACCCGTCGTAAACTTCTACATCATTGTGTATCATTAGTATCTGTTTGCGTATCATACTGTATCATTGTTACCCATAATCTGTCCGCTATTTCCCAAATCTGTTACAAATCAAGAGTAGTAACGGAATAGTACCTAGAATATGCCTACTAAAGGCAAGAAAGGGCAAAGAAAGGCAAATGAAATCTACTGATAATCAATGTAATTAGTGTAGAATACGGATGTATAGTGATGCGGTTACTTGCCGATGCAGAAAATGACTCGAATTGGTTGTCAATAAGTTACAGGAATAAGGTACAAATAGGGTACAAATCAAATCATTTACCCACGTTTGCTGCAAATTGGAAAAGTGTATAAACTTCTATACCGAGAGCTTCTGAAATTTTAAGCAGCGATAGAATTGACGTATTGATTTCGCCACGTTCGATCCGGCCCAGTTGCCTGTATTCAATGTCAGCTTCATACGCAAGAGTTTCCATTGTAAATCCCTTTGCTTTACGAATACGCCTAAGGTTTCGACCAAACTCTTTTAAATATGTATCGTGGCGATTAACGTTCACTCAACGAAGCTGACTCTTATCAAGAAAAATCTTTAGGTCAGATATGTCCCATATTTATTACTTTTAATCATAAAAATTAATTTAATATGAGAATCAGCAAAGCCTTTTTTTCTATTACCTTTTTTTTGATACTTATTTCAAACTACTCGTCAGGGCAAAAAATTGAAAAAATCGAGGTTGATAAATTCACTAATGAAAAAAAGATTTTAACTGATAATGTGACGATCTATGGTTCCGCAATGGCACTATATCCTAATGTAATCAAATGCTATTACCGTTCAGTCGACACATCAGCATTCATAATTTTTGACGGATTAAATACAGCAGCAGGTGTGATTGGGGAACATGACCAAGTAATATTCTTGCTTGCAGACAAGTCAACTGTTTACATCACTTCAACAGGGCTGCAGAGCTATGAGATAGTTGGGAGTTCATCTGTATATCGCTATCACCATCAATATTCAATATCCCAAAATAGCTTGCAAAAGCTTTCTTCTCAACCTATTACGTCAATTAGGTTTTATTATGACTCAAAGTATCATGATGTGGATATAAAAGAAAAACGGTCAAAAGAGTTCCAAAAATTATCTCAACTTTTCTATAATGAACTAAAAAAATGACACTAATGAAACCTTTCAGTTTAGTACTACTATCTGTTACATTCTTTTCCTTTGGCGCGATCCTCTCCTGCTCCAAAAGCGGTTCGAACACCCCGCAAAATCGGCTGTACCAAAAATGGGCTTACACAAGTAGTTCAGAGATCGACACGCTCACCACCTGCAACGGAACACCGCGTACCAGGTCAAATTCTTATTACCGAGCTAACGCCGGCGATTATATCCTCTTTGGCAACGATGGCAAGATTTATACCCTATTCCAAAACCAATACGATACAATCGCCTTCAGAATGCTTTCCGATACCCTGGGCGTGGTGATGCCCGGAAGGATAAGCCCGGCCGACACATTCCGGCTGCATTACTTCACTGGAGGCCTGGTAATGACCTCCACCTTTTACACCACCGTATGTTCTCCAGGGAAATACAGAGCCGGCGGCATTGAGATTGATAGCTTGAAGAATTAAGCAATGGCATTCATGGCCCCATACTGCCTGTCCGTAAAGATGATCATACGGAGATTTCTTTATCACCCCATTTGATAATGGTCGGGTTAGCCTTGACTTTATCACCATCACTTGTTACATCGAGCTTATCCCCGTATTTCTTAGGTTTCAGCTTGCTGGCGATCCATTTGCGGGTTTCAACGCGCAACCGGGACCGGTTTGTAACTTCCTTGTTTTCTACTTGATAAGAAATATCGCCTTTGGTTATCGTCATAAGGTCGTTGGTCCCATCATCGGCGATTTCGAGCATGTCCTCAATGAGCATGTCGGCCTGTTCTTCCTTCGCGCGCGCGTATTGTGCCGAAAACCCGTTGGTATTTTCCCTTATCCACTTCAAAACAGTACTAACAGAAGGCATGCCATCCATTGCGCAGATAGTCCGAAGGCTCTTGGATGTGGTGGCAATTTGTTCGCAGAAACTATCTGCAAGCTCTTGAGTGAAGATGGCCGGGCGGCCGGGATTTTTTGACTGATTTGCCATAAATTCATTTTTTTTAAAGAATAATGCTTTTAACGCGTTGTGCTATTGAAAAATATTTGATAATCAATGAAGCAAAAAATGTTGTGTCGTTGTCTAGGTAAGTGACCAAACCAACCAAAACACGT